>CAZDSE010000252.1:1862-3282 GCA_964507905.1 uncultured bacterium
AGATATAGTCGGATCCACTGAAATCACTCGTCGGATTACCCAATGGAGTTATGTGGGCCTTGTGATTTTTGCGGCCACCATTACATTTGCTGCCATTGACTGGATCATGAGTCTAAAGGCCCATTGGTTTAGTACCATTTATGGGGTGTATTATTTTGCCGGAGCTTTCGTCGGAGGTCTGGCGACCACCATTGTGGCACTACTCACACTTAAAAAGTTTGGCTACATGAAAGATGTCACTCATGAACACTTTCATGATTTGGGTAAACTTCTGTATGCCTTTAATGTGTTTTGGGCGTATATCGCTTTCTCACAATTCATGCTGATCTGGTATAGCAATATTCCCGAAGAAACTGTTTTCTTCGCCGATCGGGGAAGTCCCTCATGGCACGCGTTGAGCCTCTTTCTCGTCATTGGACATTTTGTCGTTCCATTTTTTCTTTTGATGTCCAGACATACCAAGCGAAATTTAAAAGTATTATTTATGGGTGCTCTTTGGCTATTGGCCATGCATTACGTGGATTTATTTTGGCTCATTATGCCGAACTTCTCCAAAGAAAGTGTCAACTTTGGATGGATTGAGGTCACGACCATATTTTGGGCCATCAGTCTCTTGGGACTCGTTTTAACATGGAGTTTCAATCGATATGCTCTGGTTCCTCTTAAAGACCCACGAATCCAGGAGTCATTGGAGTTTCATCAGTTATGATGTGGCACAAATTTAAAATTATATTATGGCTGGCTTGTTTATTAATAGTTTGTCTTAGCCTTTATAAAGCATTCCATCCCTTGTATCTGTCGACTCAAAAACTAAAAGCAACCACATCATCGTCAGATCGTTTCTCTGATATAAATCTCAAAGTCATTCCCGCCATCTCACATGCTTTAGAATTGGAAGCCATTCATGCCAAGCGATTAGAACCATTGCGCCCGGAAGACCATGCCAAGCGTCAACGAAGACTGGCAGATCTGGCATCCCGATATCCCAACGCCCATGAATTCTACGTCTCAAAATGTCTCACGTGCCATGGCCCCGTGGGCGAAGGTGGAAAAACCATCAAGCGAATGGACTCTCGGTTTTCATATCGAGCCGCGCCCTATGTGGTTCCTCCACTGGTTGCAAACAATGACTGGACCACCAATTTAGAAAACTTTTACAATGCCGCCACCAAGTTAAACCGCCCGCATTTGCCTCGAACCAGTGGCATCACGGATAAAGCCCTACTCATGGAATTGCAAAGTTATTTGAAACAATTGGTGGAATAGATATTCACATTTAGACATGGGTGGCTGAAAAAATTTAAAAAGATCCTCAATAATCTTTTTAAATTTTTCAGCCCACACCCAATAAAAACTTCACAAACTATAACTCGGTCTCGACCGAGTTAATTGCCTATTTTTATACCATCGCGATGATGGT
>CAZDSE010000252.1:3292-3502 GCA_964507905.1 uncultured bacterium
AATACGATCTAAATTGCGCTTGCCAAGTAAAGAAACGCATCATACAGTTCGCTAAATTTGAATTAAAAATGGTTTTTAATTCATTTTTTTTCAAAGATAATTTGAAAGATAATCTAAAAACAAACGGAGGAAAATTTATGAAAAAATTATCACTATTACTGGTCTTCATGGTTTTTGCGGCGAGTCCAGTATTTTCTAAAGGTAAAGATA
>CAZDSE010000253.1:0-3500 GCA_964507905.1 uncultured bacterium
GGACAAATAGACATCGATTCTCATACCGAGCGCACAGTCAAAGAGGGAGATCTGTATTTATTGCTGTCATCCGGTATGGTCAATAGTCTCCCCCTAGAGATAATAACATCCGAAATTGAAAGAAATATAAATAAATTCAATGGCTTATCTAAAATCCTGGTTGCTGAAGCGCACAGGTTAAATCCCTCGCGGGATTTAACCTGTGTGGTTCTCATGGTATAATCATTCTGTTCGGGACGTTTGCAGCTTAACTCATTCTTTTCGCTCAGGTTTCTTAAAGAAAATACCGATAAGAGCAAAAGAAAGGAGAAATCACTATGTTTAAATTTCTTAGGAACAAAAGAGGGCAAAATACGATGGAGTATGTGCTCATGATGGCGATGGTGGCCGGGTTGGTCATAGCGGTGTTTTCAATATTTAAAGGCCAGATCACAGATGCAGTACGAAATGTGGGTGGCAAGATTACAAATGCCATCGATCAAGTTGGTGGTGGCAAATAAGGATTTCTTGTGACTTATGCACACCCAACGCGGACAAACCATGGTGGAATACATTCTCCTACTCGCATTTGTGGTGATGATCATGGTGCGAGTAGGGATTTCGTTAAGAGAGATCTTAAGCGAAGGGGGCAAAGGGTTAAAAACAGGTATCGAGGGCGATTTGCACACAGGAGTGGGATTTAAGTGATGAGTAAAAAACATAAGACCATATTTCTAAATCAAAAAGGACAAGTGCTCACCGAATATTTGATCATTGTCGTCCTTCTGGTGTTTCTCATTCTGGGACATGTGACGCTTTGCATTGGATTTATATCCAAGAGTCTTATGGAATATGGGACCTATATGGCGGCTCGGTCAGAACTGGTCAATAAGGGCACTTCTCACATATATGCTCAAAACATGATTGAAACGCTGTCACCGATGGCTGCGGCTCAGGCACCTCAGCAAGGATCTTATGTCGTCGGGACAAACCCTTCCAAAGTTGAAATATCGTATGACGTTTTGGCGTCTGTTCCCTTATTCGAAGGTTTGGTGAATGCACTCCAAAATATGAAGAGCTCTTCTCCAGTAATCGAGCAACCCATCACACCACGGCCGAAGACTGGACTGGTATTTGACAATGAATAACAAAGGCCAAGCATTGTTTGAATTTGTGATTGTGCTGCACATATTTATTTTTTTAATCATCTTGGGATTTCAGGTGTTTAAGGCCATTGATTCTGCAACTTTGGCTCAAAAGAGAGCACAAAATAAAATTTTTTCAGAGATTGAGTATCGAGCCAACGGCGGACAAGACTTAAGGAGTCGTGGTGTGGAATTGGTTAGAGACCAATCCGATCCCATTTCAACTGGCGGACTTCCGATGCTCGATACACAAACTCCGACAGCAGACATTCAACATAAAATGGGAATGTGTCGAAGTTTAAGTTGTGGACAATGAAAGAAAATATAGGGGGAAAAAATCATGTCTAATCCAAGAGCAGTGATTATCTCAATGGTGATCGCGTTACTCGCTGTGGCCTTGGTGTGGTCTTTTGTGAATCAACAAAAGACTTCTATTCTAGAATTGGCCACTCCCAAAAAAGTGGTTGTCGCCAATCAAGACATTCAAGAGCTGACCACCCTCGATGAAACCATGGTGAGAATTGACTCTGTGCCACAGACGTATCAACAGCCGGGCACATATTCTGACATCAAAGAAATAATCGGACTCATTACAACGGTTCCCATTAAAAAAGGAGAGCAGCTTTTGCAAAATAAACTTCTCTTTGACGAAGCCCAATCGAAATTGGCCGTTCGCGTAAGCAAAGGAAAAAGAGCCATTACCGTTCCCGTGACCGACATTCATGGTGTGGGACGATTGGTCAAACCCGGAGATCGCGTGGACCTCTTGTCATCGATTGATTATGGTGCTGGAGATCGGGAGCAGCGAGAAGTGAAAACCGTTCTTCAAGATATTTTGGTTTTGGCTGCCGGTCGCAATGTCATTGCATCCGTTCCGACAGAAATCGTGAAAGACCCGGTCACCGGTCGAGAGATTAAACGGGATTTAAGAAAAGACGTTAAATACACAACGCTCACTTTAGAAACAACTCCTGAGGAAGCTCAAGGAATCGTGTTTCTGTTGACATCCGGTGAAGGAAGCATTTTCTTTTCACTCAGAAATCCAGATGATCGATCGATTGAAAAAATGTTTACAACCGATTCAGACAAAATTTTAGGACCCCGAAGTACCAAAGGACAAAAGGCACTTCAGCAGCAAGAAGGGGTCAAAACCCGACGAGAGCCACGTTGGCTAGAATTTAGAGGTACCGATGTTACGCCAGTGTATTAAACACCATACTGAGTTTTTGAAAGGATCCACAATGTCCTTTGAGACACGCTTCGCTATTGTCTCGCCAGGACATTGTGGATCCTTTCTCAAAAAACAAAGGATATCGTTTATCTTCTTGGCGCTCCTCATCGTTCACTCTCTTTCTTTCGCCCAAGAAAAAACAGATGCCGATCCTGGACAAACCAGAGTCATTACGAAAAATCTGATTTCAGGGGTGACAGAGACCGTTAACGTTGGCTTTGTTCCGGGAAATATCATTATTGGAGAAAAGGCGGTCAGTGAATTTATTCCTCTGAGAGAGCAAAAACAAATTATTCTCGTTCCCAAAAAAGCAGGGAAAACATCATTAACGGTTTTTGACGCAGCCAATCCGTCCAATCGACTGAAGATCGATATCACCGTAATCGTCAGTGATCGGGCCAAGATCGCCAGAGAGCTTCAAGAACTTCTGGGAGACATCGAAGGAATTAAAATTAAAATTTTAGGCAAAAAAGTATTGGTGGATGGTGAAATTCTTTTGCCATCTGATTTAAATCGAATTGTCGCCGTATGGAAACAATACGGCGAAGATGAAGTGGGCATTATTGCCTCATTAAGTCCCCTCGCCCAAAAAATTATTGCAGATAAAATTCAAGAAGATATTCACAAAATGGGATTTAAAGAAGTGCGGGTCAGAGCTGTGAATCAACGATTCCTCGTCGAAGGCGTGGTCGATCGAGGTCCTGAAGGCGATGAATTTCGAAATTCAAATCTGGTTGAAAAGGTTGCCAAATCTTATGTTCCCGATGTGTTTGTCACAGCGGGTGAAAAAGCAGATATCATTAAGCGCCCCGAAGGAGGGCCTCCAATTGTCGTAAACCTCTTGATTGTAAAACCCAAACCTGCTGCGGAAGCCAAAAAATTAATTCGCATCATGGTTCATTTTGTCGAACTCAATAAAGACTATGCCAAAAGTTTTGCGTTTAACTGGACGCCGGGAATTCGAGACACATCCTCGATTGAACTTAAAGGCGGACAACTCACCAGTACAATCACAGGAACGGTATCGAGCCTCATTCCCAAATTAAACAGCGCCAAAAGTCATGGATTTGCTCGAATACTCGAATCAAGTGCCATCATTATTCAGGATGGCCAAAAAGGCATTTTGAATAGTGGAAAGCGGATTC
>CAZDSE010000254.1:0-3499 GCA_964507905.1 uncultured bacterium
GTTGAACTTGATAGGTGGCGGGATCAAAATAGACCAAGAGTAAAAGGGATAACGAAAATTCAATGAGACTGATCATGACCGCGGCACTCTTAAGACTATTTTTCCATGCACTTGGCCACAAGAGGCATGTTACGGCTCCGATCAGAGGAAGAAAAATAAGAATGGATAAAAGATTGTGTTCCATAGTGTTAAAAAATCCTCACGTAATAAAAAAGTATTGCCAAAACTCCCAGAACAAACGCCAAAGCATATGTTTGTAAATTTCCCGTTTGAACCTGGCTGAGTTGGTGTCCAAAAAGTCCGCTCAAATATGCAAGTCCATTTAAAGTGCCATCAATAATGAACAAATCCACAGCATTTAAAAAGAAATGAGATGCCTTTTTGAGAGGTTTTATTAAGACGGTGTCATATAGTTCATCAATATAATATTTGTTGGATAGAAGGGTATGCAAATATCCATATTTAAGTTTGATATGAATAGCCAGCTCTTGTCTTTTGTGGAAAATAAAAAAGGTAATTCCGGCAGTGATGAGGGCTGTAACGGTCATCGTTGCCATAAGGGCAAATTCGAGAGATGCAGAACCGTGCGCAGCTTTCCCTTTTTCAAACATGGGAGTCAAAAAATGATCTAAAAAATTATCCAATGGAAGAAAATCGTGAAGGATATGGGGAACGCCAATTAATCCTCCTCCCAAAGATAAAAGAGCCAGGACAATCAAAGACAATGCCATGAGTGGTGGGGCTTCATGAAGATGCTCTGCATGGCTTTTGCTTTTTCCGTAGAACGTGAGTGTAAAAAGGCGGACCATATAAAACGTTGTCATCAGAGCGCCGAGCCAACCCAACACCCAAAAAATGGGATGATAATTAAATGCCATCCATAAAATTTCGTCTTTACTAAAAAAGCCACTAAATGGGGGAATCCCAATAATGGCCAATGTTCCAAATAAAAAGACGATATGAGTCAAAGGAAGCTTACTGTGGAGTCCTCCCATTTTTTGGATGTCTTGCTCCCCATGAAGTGCATGAATGACGCTACCCGCCGACAAAAACAAAAGGGCCTTAAAGAATGCATGCGTAATTAAATGAAAAATCCCAGCGGTATATGCGCCCACTCCCACGGCCAAAAACATATATCCCAGTTGGCTGATGGTCGAATAGGCCAAAACTTTTTTAATATCGTTTTGAAAAAAACCAATCGTTGCAGCAAAAAGAGCGGTGGTGAGTCCCACGGACGCAACCATGAGTGAGGTTAAAGGGGTCAAACTATAGAAAAAATGAAGTCGTGCAATCATATAAACGCCAGCCGTAACCATCGTGGCCGCGTGAATCAGAGCACTGACCGGTGTTGGACCTGCCATCGCATCGGGAAGCCATACATATAATGGGATCTGAGCTGATTTTCCGCAGGCGCCGATAAAGAGCAGAAGGGTAATCATGGTTAGAACTTGATGATGGTTTTGGGTAATTTCGTAAACTTTTAGACTGTCGATGCTCAATGTTCCAAATGTCGTATAGGTCAAAAATAAAGCGATGAGGAATGCCAAATCTCCAATTCGGTTTACAATAAATGCTTTTTTCCCAGCCGCTGCTTTTTCATCATCTTCAAACCAAAATCCAATGAGCAAATACGAGCAAAGCCCAACCCCTTCCCAACCAATAAATAAGCCCAAAAGATTATTGGCCAAGACCAATAGAAGCATGGAAAAAGTGAAGAGATTTAGATAGGCAAAATATCGGGCAAACCCTGGATCCTCTTCCATGTAGTTCACTGAATATAAATGAATGAGGAATCCCACTCCCGTTACCACAAGGAGCATGAGCTGTGACAGAGGATCTAATTTTAATCCAATATCGACCCCCAGTTGGGGAATCCAAGTAAATAAAACTTGAGATACATTTCGCCAACTTTCGGGTTCTTCTAAAAACTGCAGAAAAAAGTAGAAAGAGATGACAAAAGATGTCAGAACCGAGCCACATCCAATGATGCTGACTGCAAATTTTGGTAATTTTTTCCCAAAAAGGCCGTTTACTAAAAATCCAACCAAAGGTGCAAATAAAATGGCAGCTAACATTAACCCCTCAAAATATTGATTTCATCGATATTTGTTGTTTGTTTGTGTCGATAGAGCGCAATAATAATGGCCAAGCCAACAGCGGCTTCCGCAGCGGCCACCGTTATTACAAAAAATACAAAAATTTGTCCATCGGCTGCATGAAGATACCGAGAAACCGTCACAAATGCGAGATTCACACTATTTAACATGAGCTCAATCGACATAAATACAGTGATCAAATTTCTTCTCAACAAGACTCCGGTTGTTCCCAGAGTAAATAATATGGCACTTAAAATCAGATAATGAGTATAGCCGATGGTCATCATTGTTTTTTCGCGAGTACGACGCCCCCCACCATTGCAACCAAAAGTAAAAAAGAAGTGAGTTCAAACGGAAATAAATATTTTGTAAACAGCAAAGCGGCCATTTGATGTAGGCCTTCCTCCATGGGCATTTCAGGGGATCCCACGGGAAATGACGTATATTTTATAAAAATAGAAAGCACCCAAAGCAGACTGGCCAGGGCAATAAACCGAATTAATTTTTTCGTGGATCTTGCATATCGATCAGGATCCTTATCCAAATTTAGAAGCATCATGACAAATACAAATAGAACCATGATGGCACCGGCATATACGATAATCTGAACCGCGGCCAAGAAGGGGGCATTGAGATTTAAATAAAGGCCTGCCAGTGCGAAGAAAGTCCCGACCAAAAAGATGGCGCTAATGATGGGATTTTTGTGAAAGACCACAAAGAAAGCCCCAATCACACACATGGCTGAAAGTATCCAAAAAAGTGCTGCATTCCACATCATAGTGAGATCCATTTGTAATAGAGAGCGATGGTTGTCAATGCAATATTGACCAAAGCAGTGGGGATCAAAATTTTCCAACCAAAGCTCATGAGCTGATCATATCGAAAACGTGGAAAAGTCCATCGCACCCAAATAAAAACCCAAATAAAAAAGCCAGTTTTGATACAAAATGATGCGACTTGTAGGAGTGAAAGCCCAATAGATGTGGGAAACGTAGAAATTCCAAACCAGTCTGCCACACTGAGCATTCCCGGAATCAATTGCCATCCGCCAAAAAAGAGAGTGGCTGTCAAGGCAGAGATGGTGACCATATGCAAATATTCGGCCATAAAAAAGAGAGCAAATTTCATGCTGCCATATTCGGTGTGAAATCCTGCGACCAGTTCTGCTTCTCCCTCTGGCAGATCAAAGGGCAAGCGATTGGATTCGGCAAATGAGGCCACAAAAAACACGAGAAAGGCCAAGGGTTGGACCACAATTCCCCAGTGATTGGCCTGAAGTTGAACCATTTCTCGAAGTGAAAATGTCCCATACACCATAATGACCCCAATGAGAGAAGCTCCCAAGGCGATCTCATAGCTGATCATTTGAGCGGAAGATCGAAGTGCCCCCAGAATAGAATATT
>CAZDSE010000255.1:0-3495 GCA_964507905.1 uncultured bacterium
TTGGGTTTCATCAATAAAATAATCGACTGTCCAAGATGATGGTGAAAGAATCATTTGAGCTCCCATTCGTGCCAATGTGTGACCGACAGTCAAACTATCAAAATAATTATCTGCACAAATATTTAGACCCAAACGACCAAACGGAGTGTCAATGACATTCAATGTCTTTCCGATTGAATAAAATGGTTGCTCCACGCCCAATAAATTAATTTTGTGATATTTTAAAATTATTTCTCCCTGATCATTGATTAAGATGGCTGTGTTATATCGCTCTGCTCCCATTTTCTCTGTCAGACCAGCACAAATATAAAGCCGATTTTCTCTGGCCCAGTGACAAAATCGATCACTGAAAGGACCCGGAATGGACTGACATTCTGTAAGACTGCTCGGATGTGTCCACCCAAAATCCAAACATTCAGGAAGCAAAACCAGTTCACATCTATTTTGGGCAGCTTCTCTGATGAGGAGTTCTGCACGATCTAAATTTCGTTCAGGCTCTCCGCCCTCGACCAATAGCTGTCCCATGCCAATTTTAATATGAGTCTTCATTTTTTCAATTGAGCCAAATGCTGGCTTGCCACTTTAAAATCTTGATCAGTATGAATATTTGTACTTGGATCTGTAACGGTTAAAATACTGTAGCTAATTCTATTTTCCAATAAATCCTTTACTCGAAAAATACGAATTGAGCCATTGCGCAAACCCGTGGGGTCAAGAGTAATGGCATCTGCAATATCGAGCTCAATTGTCCTTGATAAAAACGCAGTCAAATCCAGTTCACGATCGGGATGATCCGGTTGTAATGCCACAATTCGGGTCACCTGATCTTTATATGGCAATTGACTTAAGCAATGCCGTACCACATCGGCAATAATTGCTTCCCCACATAATGCTTCTGGACGCATGACTACTGCAATCCCCATCGAACGGGAAAATGTTGCAATGTCCGAAGAATCTGTGGACACAATCACTTGATCAATTAACGGACATGCCTTTGCAAACTGAATCGTATGGCTTAGCATTGGAACCCCCAACATGGGTTTCATGTTTTTTCCTGGAAGTCTCCGAGACGACGACTTGGCTGGTATAACCGCAATAATCATAATAAATTATCTAATAAGATTTGATCGTCTTTTTCAATATTTGTTTTAATTTTTTTCCCGATGACAAAATCGATTTGATCAGGAGCCAATCCATTCCCCGGTCGCTTGACAGCAATCATTTCGCTTGTCACAGTTTCCCCAGCTTTTATAGAAACTTCTGCGACCAGACTTCGTCTGGCATTCAGCCGTGCTGTTTTTTCATATTCATATACTTTCACTTCGGAGTCGCCCAAAACCTTCTCTGCCAATCGAATATTTTGAACCATTTTTTTTAAATCACGGGGTTCAATTGAAAATGCATGACCAGAACCAGTCATGGTACGATCCAATGTATAATGTTTTTCAACAATTCTTGCTCCCATGGCCACCGCAATTGACGGAATAACCATATGCTCGTCGGGCCGGGTATGATCTGAATATCCGATGATTAAACTTGGAAATGCCTGCTTTAATGTCCGGATTCGATTTAAATTGGCTTGTTCGTTTTCCGATGGATAATTAAGCGTACATGCCATGATGGCCAACTGCTGATTTCCTGTAGATAAAATGACGTCCACCGTTTGACGGATTTCAGCCAAGTCACTGCCCCCCGTAGAAACAATCATGGGCTTTTTAAACTGTGCGACATGACGAATGAGCCTTGTATCCAACAAATCACATGAGGCCACTTTAAATAAAGGCGCTCCCACTTCAAAAAGCATAGTGGCACTTCTGACATCAAATGGAGTTGAAAACGCAATGAGCCCGCGATCATTCGCATAGGAAAATAACTCTTCATATGCGTCTTTCTCAAATCGATCTAGGCGCTTATAATACTCATATTGCGATGTGGATGCGGTCGAATAATTCCAATAGGTCTTTGCCTGTGCAGATACCAATCGATCTGCTTTATATGTTTGAAATTTAATGGCATCCGCTCCGGCTTCTTTTGCTTCATCAATCATTTTTTTGGCCAAACCCAAATCACACATATGATTACAGGCAGCTTCTGCCACAATAAACGTAGGAGAATGATCCGAAATTTCTCTACTTCCCACTTTAAAAGTCACTGAACCTCCTTTAGACCCAAACCGGCATCCCAGATTTCCATTATATTTTTCCCCCCGAGATTCCAATCACCTGAGGCTGGATGATTCTGCAATATTTTTGTGGCAAAGGCAATGGTCACAAGTCTTGAATATGTTGCCCAAAGACTGCTGCCCCCAATTTCCATTTCCGTGGTCCACGTTCCAAATCGATATTTCTCATTCCGCCGATGGCAACAAAATCCTCCATCTGAGTTGATACACTGAGGGATGACATCCAATAATTTCTGAAAACAGAGTTTAATCTTCATTTTTATTATTGGATCGTCTGTTAAAAAATAAAAATTAGTAAGAATATTTACGGCATCATAATCCAAACAATCTTCACCACATGACCCCACATCGTAAGAAAAAAATCCGTCAGAATTTTGAAGAGAAATTGTGCTATCAACCACTTGAGGGATGTATTTTGGCCTTCTCTTCCAATAGAAATAGAGTGGATAAATATGCATGGCTCCTGCCATGGCATTTCTGAGTTCGCTTTTTCCGCCATCTTGATATCCTGTTTTTGAATCTGTATTTTCATCACAAAAATCCAGAATCACTTGAATCCCTTCTTTTGCCCCAAAGTTTCCCGAGTTTACTTCATGGGTTAAAAAAAGACCCAGATCCATAATTTTATTACTGACGTCCCAGAAATTTTTGTAATTCTGATTTTCCAACCATTGCCGTAATTTTTTCTGGTCCATAAATTCATCGATGAACCGAAAAGGTTTTTTCGGAGAATATCCCAACGACCCCAACGCAAAAAGGGCATGACGCGTTCTATGAAATAATGCTCGCTCCGGAAGATATCCCGGTACCAAGTTTTGATCGGCGATATCGTCATCCGAAAAAAAACCACTATCCAACTGACAGGAATTTAATGATTCAGCCCAAGCTTTTTTTCTCTCAAACGAAAGACATTTTAATTCACCTAAAAAGGAGGACAACATCACAGCCAAACTTGATCCGATTAAAGACGGCTTGTTCCCCGGTGAAAACGAATATTCAAATTCACGACTTCCCCTCATCTTTTCCAAGAAGGACACAGCCCCTCTATTTAATGAACCATAATTCATATGTTTTTTTCTTCTGGGAATTTTAGCATCTGCTCTGCCATCCACAAATCAAACGATGATTTAACTTTAATGCCCTCTTGTGGAAGCATCATCACATGCCCCACTCTTTCTCCAAAAAAATGGTCATTTAATTGAGCGGAGAGGCGGCTCAGTAAAATGGCACCCACTTCTTTGTAAATGGCTTCTTTCTCTAAACGAAGGTCTCTGTTTTTCTTTAATGGAGTTAAGCCCTTGCGATCATGGACA
>CAZDSE010000256.1:0-3435 GCA_964507905.1 uncultured bacterium
TGGCCACTCTCGATGATTCATTAAAAACCGTAGATCCCCTCTCCATCGACCCCATTCTCTTAAGCCATGTGAAACAAGTCTTACTGGATTCGGCAAAAAAAATTGTGGGAGAAAAAAAGAAGACATCTCCCAAAGTCAGTGCTTCATCTTCACCTTCTTCACCCATCTCTATTTCTGAGTCCGGACAAGTCATCGCCACTCACAAATGTTATATTTCCGGCCAGACCTTGAGCCCCAATGATGAATGGCTTATTTCATGGTCAGAATGTCGGGAAATTAAGATTTATAATTTAGCCACCCAAGAAGAAGTAAGAACAATGATAGAGCCTCTGCACCTATCTAATGTAGTTTACGATCCCCAGAGTCAATTTGCCATTTTTCTATTTGATGATGACATAAAACTTTATGATTTGAACACACAGTCCTTTTCGGGTGAAATCAGACTACCTTCAGCATATACACAATCGGCCTTTAGCGCTGATCATCAACACATCGTTTTCACATTAACCGATGGAGACGCCATATATATCAATACAAACACAAATGAACAACACATATTCAGTCTAAAAGAGACAGGGGAGCTATTCAAATATAAAATGGCAATATCTCCTAACGGACAATACACTGCATTAGCGAACTCAACAAATGACAAATTATTTATTTACGATAATTCCACGGGACAGCAAGTCTCCTGGAAAGAACTGACCGGCAAACAACTTTTGCAGATAGTGCAGCTCAAGATCTCAAGCATTCAGTTCTCACCGGATAGTTCAAAATTATTCGTCACTACTGAACGAGGCCTCCCTTATTGCACTTTAAATATTCTTACGATACCTGGCCTTTCTTTAGAGGACAGAAATATTCCCATTAAACATTCCTTCATGGGCAACAGTAGTTCGGATGGTAACTACGTAGAGGTGGGTAATTCCATATTTGGAATTCAGGAAAATATGATATTAAAACAATTTTCGAGTGATGCAACTCTGTATGGATTTAGTCGATCAGTTTCATATCTAATTAAATATGATTATTCTAACGACAATCTCGCCAGATTCACAGTTTATGATCTCCATACCTTTAAAAATATATTTTCTGCTGAAAAAATAAGGAAAGGACCACGGTCCACGTATCATGTTGGAAGTTTTAATGATATGCAAGACGACACATTTCAAATATCTGGTTTAAATTACATTGAGATATATTCAATTTCATCTAATAACACAGTAAAGCTCACAGGCAATCTTGTCATTCCGAAAGAGTTCCAAGGTTCCGTTGGCTCTCTATCCCTCAGTCACAACTTTCAATTTGCGCTCACACGACATAACGACAACACCATTCGTCTATGGAGCATCCCATGTGTAGAGTAATCATTATATTTTTATTTTATCTGGCATCAGCAGCATTTGCACAAGACGCCCCACCCATCTCTAACTTTGACGAAGGGGTCGATCGGGAGATTCGGAGAGAAGATCTCTCTCCCCAAATGATATTGTGGGCACAATCAACCGCAGAGAAATTGGATAAAACGTTAACCACATTAAACACCATCCCTGAACAACAACGTAGAAATCACCTGGTTCAAGTGATTCAAGACGCAGTTACCGAAGCCAAAGACACCAAAGAACTTCTTCTGATGAGATATATGTTAAACCGCGCTCTGGAACTCAATAAACTCTACATCAATCAACCCGATATTTTGGCCATAAACTATGTCCTAAAACCAGCCATGAATCGAGCGATAGATTTATATAACGCCCAAGATCTTCCCTACCTAACTGCCAATGCCGATAAACCCCAGGGCGAACTTGAATCTCCAACCTATGCCCAATTTGCCAAATCCAATATTGATATTTACTTAACAGCCGCCAACATGAACCAAACCCCGCAAGCAACATTTCAGATCTTACGATATTCCATTATCTGGATGGCCAATGACTTGGATCGCTCGAAAGAAATAAATTCCACAAACGTCAACATCCGAAACGAACTGGCCACTCTCGACGATTCTTTAAAAACAGTAGATCCCCTATCCATCGATCCCATTCTCTTAAGCCATGTAAAACAAGTCCTTCTGGATTCGGCAAAAAAGATTGTACCAGAGAAAAATGCGAAGTCGCTCCCTCGATCTAGGTCAACGTCAACTTCTGTTCCCCTCTCCACTGTTGCATCCGGGCAAGAAATCATCTCTCACCGATGTAAAATTAAAGACAGGTCGCTGAGTCCCAATGACGAATGGCTTATTTCATGGTCAGAATGCCGGGATATAAAAATTTACAATTTTTCAACAAAAGAAACTATAGAGATGATCGATCCATTGAATCTAGACGGTGTAGAATTTGATCCCAAAAATCAATTTGCAATATTTAAATATGATACAACCAATTCGGATGGTCAACGCGGAATGTCCAGCATGAAAGTCTATGATTTAAATAGAAAGTCTTTTAGATATGAAACCACATGGCCTGAGACCTTATTTACTTGGGATTTTAGCCCAGATCGAAAGCATTTTTCAGCCATTCTGTCGGATCAAAAAATTATTTATACCGATATTGTTACAGGAATCCAAAAATTATTAATCCATAACAATGTGAATTTAAACGGGCGAGCCTATAAGATCAAAGTATCTCCCAATGGACAATACACTATATTTCTTACTCTTGATAACCTTCTGCTCGTTTTTGATAATTCTTCCGGGGAAAAACTTTCAGAGAAAAAACTTCTCGGCCTGCTCCATGGCAAACGAAAATCCTTCATTCTACAATATTTCACATTTTCACATGACAGTTCAAAATTGACAGTTACCGCGCGCGATCCTTCAACAGCAGGACAGGTGCCGACTTTACAGATCTTAGATTTGCCTTCCCTCAATCCACTCACCAAAAGTATCCCTATAGAAAATCCCTATATAACCAACCTTAGTTCAGATGGAAATTATCTCACATTGGGCTCATCCATATTCGGCTTTCAAGAAAATATGGTACTTAATCAATTTACAGATGAGGGAGCGCAGTATTCTTTTAGCCCAACTGGCCAATGGCTCTTTAAAAAACTTAGACATAACGATGACACACGTACTCTTTTCAAAGTTTATAATTTTAAAACATTTGAAAGTATATTTTCAGTTGCAAAGTTAAAAACAAAACCAGATTCGGATCTGTACATGGGTGATTTCAATCAAACTCAAGAAAATCTATTTAAAATTGAGAGTTCTAACTTTGTAGAAATCTATTCGATATCAGCAGATCAAAGTGTCAAGCTCACTCATCGTCTTGAAGTTTCTGATCCCACTGTGGATGGCTATTTAAAGACCAGCCACAACTTTCAATTCGCACTCACAAAACATACTGATAATAAAATACGAATTTGGAGCATCCCATGTGTAGAGTAATCATTATATTTTTATTTTATCTGGCATCAGCAGCATTTGCACAAGAC
>CAZDSE010000257.1:0-3421 GCA_964507905.1 uncultured bacterium
TTGAAAGAATTTTACTTCTGGAGACGATTGATTTTCACTGGAAGGATCATTTGCTGGGCATCGATCATTTAAAAGAAGGGATTAATTTACGGGCGTATGCTCAAAAAGATCCAATCTTGGAATATAAAAAAGAAGCATATCAAATGTTTAAGATGATGACGTTTCAAGTCAAAGCCAGTGCCCTCTCTAAAGTATTTCGCGCCCAAGGATTGACCCAAGAAGAAGTGATGGAAATTCGAAAGCGTCAGGAGCGTGAGCTGTCTTTTCTTCATGGGAACCTAGGCAGAGACAAAGCAGAACCCAAAGCCCCGCAAGTGAAGGTCGAAGAAAAAGTGGGTAGAAATGATCCATGTCCGTGCGGGAGTGGAAAAAAATATAAGAAATGTCATGGGGGATAACAGGTGAAAGATTTTAAAGACATTCAAAAATTTGGTGACCAAATAGGCCTTAAAGAAAATTCAGAAGAAAATTTAGATTCTCCCTATGCGCTCCTTATTGAAGATATCGACAAAACCGAAGACCGAGAGCTCATTTATAACGTCCTATCCACATCAGGAGTCGACTTGGATTTGGAAAATATTAAAAAGCAATTGGACGAAGGCCATGTCCTAATCAGCCATTTAAACGAAGCCAAAGGCGCCACCATCGTCGATAAAATCAAAGATGTGGATGCGGATATAAAATTTGGCCTATTTCGGGATTTGATGGGGAAGAAATAGGCGAAAAAATCTACGGACGCTGCGTTCTTTCCAGCCATTCGACCATTTGAGAGTTGGATCGGACAGTGTCCAATGCGTTTTCGAGGGAGAGTCTTTCTTGCATCAGTGCCTGATTTAATTCTGGAGTGGATGACGGAAGACCCGTGCGCCCCATGCTTTCCATCATCAGTTGTCGGGCGTTGTCTTCTGCTTGGGAGAGAAAGTTGGATTTTGAAGGATCCACTCGCAATTTGATCAGGGCTTGATTTATTGATTTTATAGTTCGGGTGTCCAAAAGTATTTTGACTGCAGGCTGATTAAAAAAATTAAAAAATAAAGTAAACCGTTTTCCCATTCGGTGGCCTAGTTTTAGAATGGCCAACTGTTCGAACGCTTTGGGGGTGAGTTGAGTGAGATGGCTTACTGAAATTCCCAATTGATCGGCCATTTTTTGTTGAATGAGGGAATATGACACTTTGTCTTCTGATAATATTCCCAACTGTTTGGAATACGATTTGACTTTTCCTTTTACAAAAATATTCGTGGAAGAGTGGTACAACTTCCAATCCATCCCATACCAAAATGCCATCATGGGGGCTTCTAAGAAATAAATGGCGTTTCGATTATCAGACAAAGCATTTGTCATGGTGGTTAAGGTTTCAACATCTCCCGGTCCTTCGGTGTCCGGAGTGGATGTTGAAAGAATCAAATTTTGGGTCTTCTCAGCCATGGGAGGCAAGACAACATTGGTTTGATAGATGTGATATAAAAATCCGATGGTCGCGTCTGTTCGTAAGGCAAAATTTAAACCATATACGGCATAGGCCAATGCGGGGGCCGTGGTTCCAAATGAACAGGCAATGAGGAATATCAATGCGACACCGACGATGATTCCGTGGGCTGGGTGATCAAAGTAAAAGTCCAAAAAACCATCAGAGAATTCTTCTTGGATGTCGGATTGAATTTTTTGATATTCTTCCCAGACCCACGAGTAATCGAGTTGGGTTTCGCTTTGAATCATCGATGATAATCGGGTGAGCTCTTGCCGAGCCAGATCCATCATAAAGTCATCTGTGAGATATTCTTTAATTTCTTCCAGTGTTTGACTGGTGGCAATTGTGTAAATATTTATGCGATTGATCAGGTCTTGCCGGATCAGCGCTTGCCTGGTGAGGAGATCAACGGCATAATTTTTGACCCAGTGGTCGAGAATTTTTCCGCCTGTATCGAGATAGTTTTCTTTTCTCTGCTGACGAAGGACTTGGATTCGCTTTAGCTTTTCCTCTGTTTTTGCGTGAATTACATGATCTTTGGCGCCAATAAAATATTCGGGATGGTCGTATGCAACCATAGGTAGATCACTATATTCCATTTCTTTTTTGAGTGCTCGAAGGTCCAAGACAATTTTTGTATTCTGATCGATCATCTGGCCCCGTTTGTCCGACGGCAGTAATTCAGATGCTTTCTTTTGATATTCAGCGATAAATGTTTGGGGACGATAATCGAGAGAAGAAGAAACATCCGGGATAAAAAAGGAATGTTTCGAAATGGCATCGTCATAAAATCGTTTGAGATATTCGTCTTGGTTAGACAAAAAATCAAACATCTCAGTGGTTAAAAAACCATCTTGTTTCTTTAGGTCTGTCAGATGATCCATGAGAGATTTATCCTCTCTCATGTGGATTGGAACGCTGAGCAATCGATGGGTATTGATCAACATCCGACGCTCTGTTTTTAAAATATTGACATGTTCTTTTGTGGTGGAGAGGACGTCTTCCAGGGTTTCGGTATTTTTCAGATCCAGTTTTTCAATTCGCCGTTTTCCGACTTCTTCTAATCCATCCAGGGCAGCTTTAAGTTTTTCTCGTTCATGAATAATTTCTTTCCGAATATTAGAAGAGCCTCTCCATTGATAAACATATTGGGTCGACAATAGTTTTTGAATGTGGTCGACTAGAGCATGATAATTTTTTAAAAGTTCCCCCTTGGAGCTGCTTTGAATCATGGGGACAATCTCTTTGCTGTGCGCTTCGATCATTTGGATCTCTTTGGGCAAATCGTTATACAATGAGAGAAGAAATGTTGAGAAATGACCCGTGTTCTTTCCATTCATTTGAATTTTGATGGACTCTTTCGTTGGAAAGTTTTCTCGTGGTAAAATGGATGGCGCGTTTGTTTGAATCATGACACTATTCATTTCCTCATCGTTCATCCCAGAGTGATACCACCGTTCTTTTAAGGGCACTCGATAGTCGATTCCATAGCCTGCGGTTTTGAGTGTGTGGACCGAATAGGAAAGGCTGTCATTAAAATCTTCCAACAGATATCCCTGAATTTGTTCAGTGAAGTGATTTATCAGTCCCAGTCGTTCAGAGATGATTCCAAATGCCAGATCTTGAAAATAGGCATTGGATCTGAGTTGGGAATCGCTGGGGGTGTCAAACGTGACCAGCCAAGATTGAATGAGATCGTTGGTGAGTGTGGGTTCATAATCTGCCGAGAGGAGATCGGCGACTGTCGTAGCGTCAGCTGCAGTCATGTATTTTAAATCGACATAAGATTTTGATAAATAGTCTGTAAGATATTTTCTTTTAATTTTTACAATTTCTTTTTTGAGCCAAATGGCGATGCTTTGGTTTGAAAATCCATAAAATGAATGGGGAGTTGAACGCAGGGCACGTTTGATATGCGTTGCTGTGATGGACTGTTCGATTTCGGCGGAA
>CAZDSE010000258.1:0-3416 GCA_964507905.1 uncultured bacterium
ATGAATTTAAAAATAGTTTTTAACTTATGAAGATTATCTGTATTTTCTGCACGATGAATCGTACTTAAAATATACGACTGACGTTCAACTTCTAAGTTCTTTAAAAAAGAAGATTTAAGTGCAATGGGCAAAAACAGTTTCTGGGTATCGACCATGACATCTCCGACTGAAATGACCCAAGGAAAATGGGATGGATATCGATTTTGAATCCCCTCATTTTTTAAATTTTGAATGGCCACATCTGATGAACAAAACAGAATATCACTCACATGATCGGCCATCTTTCGATTCATCTCTTCTTGCATCCGCTGATTAAAACTTCTCATCCCCGATTCAACGTGCGCCACCGGAATGTTATTTTTTTTAGCTGCCAATGCACCAGCGAGAGTGGAATTCGTATCCCCATAAATCAATACATAATTGGGTTTTTCTTTAAACAACACTTTCTCGATCTCTTCAATCATTCTTCCCACTTGAACCCCTTGAGAATGTGAGCCAATCCCCAATTGATACTTTGGCTTCTTTAATTTTAATTCCTTAAAAAAAACGTCGCTGAGCTCATAATCATAGTGCTGTCCCGTATGGACAATGACTTCTTGAATATTGGAGGCATATTTTTTTTGAAATACAGAAGAAACAGAAACAGCTTTTATAAATTGGGGCCGCGCTCCGATGACGGTTACAATCTTAAACACGAATTGTTACCTTATTTCCAGTTTTCAGATACTTTCTCTCACACTCCGAACATGTTGCTTTTGTCGAAGTAAATTTTAATCGATGCCCACATTGACACATATATCCAACAATTTTTCCTGGGACTCCAATCACCAATGCATAATCGGGCACATCCTTCACAACGACTGCTCCCGCACCAATGAATGCATATTGCCCAACATTGTGCCCACACACAATCGTGGCATTGGCACCGATGGATGCACCTTTTTTGACAACAGTCGATCGCACCTCATCCATGCGAATGATTTCAGAGCGAGGATTAATCACATTGGTAAAAACACATGATGGACCGCAAAAAACATCATTCTCTAGCGTCACCCCTTTATATACAGAAACATTATTTTGAATTTTAACGTTATCTCCGATGACCACGTCAGGTCCGATCACCACATTTTGACCAATCTTACATTCTCGGCCTAAGATGGATCCGCCCAAAACATGACTAAAATGCCAAATTTTTGTTCCCTTCCCAATGCGAACATTCGAATCCACATATGAAGATTCGTGAACAAAAAAAGAAGAATCCTCCTTTTTGATGTTATGCGATTCGGATAGGTTTTCCATGTTGATCCAATGATTGCTGAGCTGCGGTCAGCACTTTTAAAACATCCAATCCATTCTCACCATTTGTAAATGGCTCCTTGCCAGTCAATATACAATCAATAAAATGTTTTGCTTCCAATCTCAAGGGCTCTCGCAAATCGATTCTGGGAATATAAATATCTCCCTGTCTCAGCGAAAGTAAATTCTCTTGTACTCCCTTGTCATAGAGTTTTATTTTTTCTGTATGCTCCATATCATCAAACACTGCCATTTTTTGAGAACCAACGACTGTAAATTTTCTTACCTTATGGGGATCCAACCAACTCGCATGGATATGACTCATCACCGGGGGCTTAAAATGAAGCGCCACAAATACCACATCTTGAATATTGGATCTCAAATACGCCCGCCCACTGGAGATCACTTCTTGTGGCTTTTGTCCCAATAGATACATGGCCACAGAAATATCATGCGCCGTTAAACTCCAAAGCGCGTTTTCTTCTTCTCGAATTTGCCCCAAATTCACACGCGTCGAATATAAATAGTGAATATCTCCAAGCACTCCTTCATCAATATATGACTTTAACTTTCGTACAGCCGGATGATATAAAAGCAAATGTCCCACCATGAGCCATTTTTTATTTCTGCGCGCAGCTTCAAGCATTCTCTCACCATCTTCCACACTTAAAGCCAGTGGCTTTTCAACAAAGACATGTTTTCCAGCATTCAAAGCTTGAATCGCCAACGTTGCATGGGAAGCGGGATGGGTCGCCAAAATGACTGCTTCAATGGTCGCATCTTTTAAAACCTCTTCAAAATCTGATGTCACGTGAATCGAATGACTATACTGTTCTTGAACTTGATCCAAGATATGGGATCTCTGGTCGCAACATACTTTTAGATAACACTGAGGAGTCGCAACAAAACTTTTTAAAAGATTTTGACCCCATGCACCGATACCCACCTGAGCCACTGTCACTGAATCTTTTTGTATCATTATATATACCCTTTCCACCAGTAATACCCTATGGCAACATATTCATGCAAGAGCGCTTTCATCTGCTCCCAGCTCGCTTGCTTCATCCACTTAGAACCATCTTTCTTCCAATGTTGATGGGCATAAAAACTACTGTTTTCAACAGGGACATAATCAATTTTCACATGGGGCGAAATCTTTTGAAAAACGAGACTGGCCCGTTTCATATGATAAGGCGAACTGACCAAAACAATGTGATCCCACTGATATTCATTTAAAATGCGTCCTGTAAATTTAACATTTTCGTATGTGCTGGCGGCATGATCTTCTGTCAGAATTGCCTCTTCAGGAACCCGTAACGACATCGCCAATGTTTTCATCACATAGGTTTCCGAGAAACTTCCTCTCGATCCGGAGGAAAAAATAATCCGAGGAGCCAATTTATCCTGATAGAGTTTGACAGCTTGACTCACCCGTTCTTCATATCCCTTTCCGACCTCCCCATGTTCTCCAACCCCTCCCGCAAATACAACAATCGCATCAGCTGGCTTGGCGACATCTTGTAGTTTCAGTGGTGAGGCCAATTTCCAAATGAGTGGCGTATAAAAAAGTAGTCCCCAAAGGGAAACGACGACAAGTGACGTACTCACAATCTTCCGCCTGGAATTGCGATACCATTGCCCAAATTTTTCATGCCAAGCCAGAGGAGCCCCACGTCCCTTCCGCTCCAATGTTTCGTCAATGATTAAGCTCATCTCCTCAATTCGAAAAGCCCATCCATTCAATCTCGCATGTTCTTTTCGTTTTTCTTCTGCCTGAGGAGAGTTTTCTTGTAACGCACGCCTGATCAGATTTACAAAGTCTTCCTTGGATCTTGCAACGTACATGAGTGGCTCCGAAAACACTTTTTCTGCTTCAGGCAAACAACTGGACACGACCGGTTTTCCCATAATTAAGTACTCATTAATCTTTGTCGGATAAACCGTTCGCGTATATTCCGAAATAAGATAAGGAACAATCCCAATATCAAATTGAGAAATATAGGAGGGCAATTCTTTAAAATCTTTCTTCCCTGTAAAATGAATATTTTTAAGATTTTTGATGGAATCAACAGAAGCTTGGATTGGCCCCACCATTACGATAGAACAGTCAGGAATATTTT
>CAZDSE010000259.1:0-3389 GCA_964507905.1 uncultured bacterium
AAAATTTAAAAAGATTATTGAGGATCTTTTTGAATTTTTTCAGCCATCCAGATCCACTCCCACCGGTGGTGGTATAAAAACAGGCAGATTCTGCACTTATTTTATAATGTGAAGACTTTTATGTTATGAGAGACCATTGCGCAGCCCGAGCGGGCATGGCTTTTCCAAAGGAAAAGAGCGAGGGCGAGCAAGAGCGCAAATTCTCGCAGGGAATTTGACGCGTGTCTCGAATAACATAAAAGTCTTCACATTATAGAATGCCATAACTATACCCACCCACTTCGTAGGTCTTATTGGCAATGGATTTTAGATCTTCATCGTCGTTGGAGTCCATGGAACGAAGATTTCGTTTGATGCGGCGTCCGGCGCGATCGCAAAATGCTTTGCATAAGAGGACTTCTTGCTGTGATTTTTCAATTCCTTTTCTATGAATGAGAAGTGTGGTTCTGGATACCGTTGCCACAATCGCATAGAGATCAATGGCAATATTTCCCAGTCTTTTTTGTACAAATTCTTTTTCCCATATTGTTTTTTGATGTTTCATCAATGTTTTTTCAACGGCTTGGGAGAGGAGCTTTACATAATCTTCAATGAGTGAGGTTTCGGTTTTAAGATGGGTATCGGCTTTGGTGATGGTATCTCCAAGTCCAACGATATCTCGGCTGATTTTTTTAACCGCAAAATCATAAATAGGGCCAATCCCCTTTAATGGATATCGAAGCGCTTCTCCCAGTTTGGTCAAATAATCTCCCGGCCCTTGAATTCCAGCCAATGCAATAAAGCATCGCAGGATTTCATTCGTCCCCTCAAAGATGATATTGATTCTAGAGTCTCTCAGCATCTGTTCATACGGGTACTCTCTCATATACGCCGTGCCGGCCCCGATCTGAACTGATTCATTGATGATTCGCCAAGCGGATTCTGATGCGAAGACTTTACAAATGGCAGATTCTATCGAATAGTCATGAACTTTCCGGTCGATCAATGCCGTTGTGAGATAGACCATGCTTTCTGCTGCATAATTGTCCATCATCATATTGGCGATTTTGTCTTGAATCATGCCGAATTGAGCTATGGATTTTCCAAATTGTTTTCGGTTTGTCGCATGATTTGTGGCGAGTTGAATGGCTTTTTTGGATCCGCCGACACATCCGGCTGCAAGTCCCAATCGTCCATTATTCAAAATCTCCATGGCTATTTTAAATCCTTTGCCGGGTTCGCCCAACACATTTTCAACGGGTACTTTACAATTTTCAAAAAAGACTTCGGTTGTGGAACTCGCCCTGATTCCCATTTTGTGTTCGGGGGGGCCGGTTCGGACTCCCATGTCTCGGGTGACAATAAAGGCAGTAATTTTCCATTTCGTCTTATTATGTTCTTTGTTCTCTTGTCCTTCTTTTTCATCTGGCTCTTCGGTCTTGGCAAATACCGTAAAGAGACCGGCGATACCGCCATTGGTAATCCAAATTTTACTTCCATTTAAAGTATAATATTTTTTGTCTGGGCTGAGAACCGCTTTGGTTTTAATACCCGCCGCATCCGAGCCCGCTTCTGGTTCGGTGAGACAAAAGGACGAAATTGTTTTCCCACTGGCACAATTGGGTAAATATTTTTTCTTTTGTTCAGGCGTTCCAAATAAAACAATTCCTTTACATCCAATCGACTGATGTGCTGCAAATGTTGCGCCAAGGGAAGCATCGGTACGACACACTTCTTCCATGAGCCTGGCATACCCTGTCGTCGATAATCCCAGACCTCCGTATTCTTCTGGAATCGATGCTCCAAAGACTCCCATTTCTGCCAAGCCCGATAATACTTCTGGAGGAATGCTTTCTTCCTGATCCATTTTCGAAGTATTGACATTTTTTTCACAAAATTTATTGATTGAATCTATGAAAAGTTGGACATTTTCCTTTTCTTCTTTAGAGGGTTCGGGATAGGGAAACACCATGTCTTCTTGTATATTTCCAATGAATAAGCTTTTTGTGAAACTGGATGTCGGAGTGCGTGGCATCCCTTTTAGCCTATGGATTTTGATGCACCTTGTCAAGACAAACTCAAAAGTTTGTTTTTGATTGTCAATAATAACTGACTTGTGACATATCCTTATATATATGATGACCAAAGAACATGAGCTTTTAAGAGAAACCGTCCACCAATTTGCTGAAAAGCAAATTAAGCCCTTGGCCCGAGAGATTGATGAAAAGGAGGGATTTCATCCTGAACTTTACACCAAAATTGGTGATTTGGGGCTAATGGGGGTGACTGTTCCCGAAATCTTTGGAGGTGGGGGAATGGATGTTCTTGGGGCAACGATTGTGATGGAAGAATTTGGGCGAGTCTGTGCGTCTACCGCCTTATCCTACCTGGCGCATAGCATCTTATGTGTGAATAATATTTATTCCAACGGCAATGATGCACAAAGAAGAAAATATTTGCCCGATCTATGTTCTGGAAAAAAATTGGGTGCGATGGGGATGACAGAGCCTGGGTTTGGATCCGACGCCATGGGAATGGAAACAAAAGCCGTTAAAGATGGGAAGTTTTGGCGAATTACGGGACGAAAAATGTTTATTACCAATGGCACGGTGGCAGAGACCATTGTGATCTATGCCAAGACGGGTGAGAATCGTGAAATCAGTTCATTTATAGTGGAAAAGGGATTTCCCGGATATTCTGTGGGAAAAAAACTATCAAAGCTTGGGATGAGAGGCTCTCCAACTTCAGAATTAATTTTGGATGACTGCAAGGTGCCGGATGAAAATCAATTGGGAATCTTGCATTCTGGAGTTTCTCAAATGAGAAAAACGTTGGATGTGGAGCGCATAACGATTTCTGGAATTTCGCTTGGGATAGCTCAGGCGGCTTTGGAAGATAGCCTTCAGTATTCAAAGGAGCGACGGCAATTTGGAAAACCCATTTTTGAATTTCAGCTGATTCAAAAGATGTTGGCCGATATGTATACGTGGCTTCAAGCCGCGAAACAATTGACGTATCACGCAGCCAAAATTGCTTCCAGTGGGAAGCGATGTACGGCATTGGCATCGAGTGCCAAGGTATTGAGTGCTGAGATTGCCACTCAAGCCAGTTTGCATGCCATTCAAATATTGGGGGGATATGGGTATTGCAAAGATTATAATGTGGAACGTTATTTAAGAGACGCGAAACTCATGGAGATTGGGGCGGGGACTTCTGAAGTTCAGCGCATCATAATAGCCAAAGAAATTGCGGAGCAGGGGATTTGAAAGAAGAAAAAACCAAGACCTTTGTCATCGAGAGTGCAGATTTTTTAAAAAAATTGGCGGAGGCTTCCGGAGGTGGGGCGTGCTTTGTATTGATCGAAGGGCGTCCGTTGGGCAGAAAGTTTGCCATTATTCCTCCAAAAGTGA
>CAZDSE010000260.1:0-3358 GCA_964507905.1 uncultured bacterium
AATCCGCTCCACATTCGCCCTGTAGGGCCCCTCTCCCGGAACATGCCCGGCACTGAGTAACGCCAATCCTGCAAACGCCGTCATGGCCGTTCCATAATTTTCATCCCAGTCCCCTGCCATGGATTGATTTTGAATGAGATGAGACACTCCTTTATTGACAATATCCCTTCGCTTTTCAAATGAGAGTTTATATGCTCTAGAAAAGGTGCATAAAAAATAACATAAGAAGAACATCATCATAAACATTGAGATCCTTTGTCCTTCGAACTCAGGATGACATGAAGACGTGGCAGGATGACATGTTTCACCGTTTCTCATTTTTTCTCCCCTTCTTTAGATTCCTCTTTTTTATAATTCACCAAAAAATCAATGTGAATCCACCATTTTGGATTTTCACCAAATGAATGCCATGTGCTAAACATATCTCCATTTGGAAATACCCCTCCAAATGTGGGATCGGGGGCGCCGACCATCTCTCGCCCCTTCTCGTCCATATCAACCAAAAATACGGGTTTTAAATCTGGCAAGGGATTTAAAAAAAGGATTGGACCATTAAATAAAATCTTTTTCACTTCTGTTTTAATATCAACACACCTGTAATTCCAAGGCTGAGTAGTGGGATTATCATAAATGTGCTCATGCCTGGATCCAAAAATGCCAATCTCTTGCGGCCCTGCCAAAAGACCTGTCACAAATTGAAGCGACATCATAAATTGATTGTAATCTTCATCTGGACTGCCTTGAACTTTATCATTATTTCTAAACGATCCCACAATCGCCACATCATTGCGGTCTTCAATGGATTTCACCAAATTGGCGATTATTTTTAATCCTTCTACAGATTCGGCTGCCATGGGAACGATACTTTTTAAATACTCTGCTCCTCCTGGCTTTAACGTTAAAATCTTGGGATATTTTCGAATCGAATCCATCACCATTTTGGGGGTCACGTTTGGTTTTCCCAAAAATTGATCTCGTATCGCCAACGCACCTTCCAAATCATAACTCACGGCGATCTTGGCCAATGCTTCTATCCCCTTTAGAATAACTTGAGCTGAACGCACTTCGACTTGATCTATCATCACTTGCATTTTTTTTCTGGGCTTAGATTCTGATGCATCACTCCAAGCTCTCGTATCAAACGTCAGCTGAAAAGACTTACTGCGAGCCACAATCTCAAGTCGCCTTTCAGATTCTGAGAGAATAGGAAGAAGCGTTGATGTAATAAATAGCTGCACGTCAGATGGTGTTTTAAATATTTTTTCGCCCTTTGGGTCATTCAATATATTGGAGACCACTCGTTTGGCATCTGGGTTATTGATGCCATCTGAAATCTTAAAGGTTTCTCGACTCACCTCGTCAGGCGTTAAAATCTTGGCCATGCGGACCGCCACTCCTCTGATAGATAAAACAGGATTCATCAGTGCCGAATAAAAATTGGCTTTTGGATTTAAAGAATCCTGCAAAAGTGCTTTGTCGAAGGCATAGATCGCAAATTCCGATGAGCTCGGAACTTCCAAAGCGGTTTCTCCAAGCTCTGCAAACTTTTCTGCTTTTATTTTGGCAGAATCTTCACTGCTTAAAATGGATCGTACGTCTTCATTAAATATCTGAGTGATCTCAGCCAATGATTTTCCATAAAATATGTTTGGACTTAAAGGCTCGGAATGAATCATTGAAAGCTTTCCAGCCAGAGCAATAAAACACAGGCCCAGACTCAATAAAATTCCAAATTTCTTTGTCATACGAACTCCTTGCCCATTAGAAATGCAAGAAGCATGCCTGTGGGATGCCAGGCACAGTAATCGCTTAAACTACTGAAAATATGAATGATTTATCTTCTTGGCTAGGAAACGAAGCGCAGCGGACATCACCAGAGCGACGCATTTTTTGTCGCAACAGTGACAAAAAATGCGCGCTAATTGGTAAATATCGGCAAATACTCGAGTGGCATCGCCAAAATGAGAATGGCCATGGAGGTGGCAAATATGGGACCCACCTGATTATCGTTCCAATAGATATCGCCGGAAGGCTCTTTTACGAGGGTGTTTTTGATATGCGCTTCAATTCGAGATAAATAGCGCTCCGCATATTTTCCACCGCGCTGTTTAAATGTTTGAGCCGCATAAAAATGAGTGTAGTAAAAATAACCTGAGGAAAATAATCCCTCAAAGTTTGTATCCAAGAATGAAAATCCTCTCGTCTGAATCTCATTTGTATCATACTGCCCGGCATTAAAGAGCACCGCCATCCCCTGCGCGGTCAGAGGCAATGTACCCGATCCCCTCCGATTGACCCCATAGGCAATAGATCCATCGGGTTCTTGAGAATTTCTTATATATTCCATCGATTTCTGAATCGTTGCATATGGAACGTCTATTCCAGCATTGTGCGTAGCACGCAATGCCTGCACCTGAACGATGGTCACTGAGCCTTCGTCATCTCTGGAAAACGGAGTGTAATACCATCCGCCATTGACGCTCTGACTATTTGCAATCACTTTAACGGCCTTTTCTAAAGCACCTCTAATTTTTTGATCGACACGTGTCATTCCATATACTTGACTTAAAAAAAGTGTCGCATATCCATGTCCATACATCGATCGCTCACCATTTCCCCCAAACACCCCCTGGCCATCTTGACCATTTAATAGATAATATATCGCTCGCTCAACATTGTCCCCATACGATCCCCGACCCGGTAAATTTCCAGTACTCACGAGTGCAAGTCCCGCCAGAGCAGAAATCGCCGTTGGATACGGTCCCCCATCCCATGTCCCATTTAAAGACTGTCGATTGATCAAATAAGATTCCGCGCGATGGATGAGATCCACTCGTTCTGAGGGAGATAACCTAGGAAATTCTTCTGTTTGAGAAAAAAGAGGGATTGCAACAACACACACCCAACACAGCACCCAATAAACACATGATTTCTGGAAGGACATCCCACCTTTCATGAGATGTTCGTATTAACTGAGATTTTTAAATTTGACAATCAAAGAAAAATGGACTCGAGTACCCGACATCCGAACCGTTCCAACCCACTGAAATAATTGCATTTCATTCCGAGACACCTGCGAAATCCACCTGCTATTTAACCCATAAATACACAAAAGAGGGGCTTTCGGCAAACGATATTGCATCTTCGCTAAGGGTATCCAAGACCTTTATTTTAGACCAGTTAAAGAGATTTAATATCCCTAAAAGAACCTCTAAAAAAGATCAACTCAAGGTCAAGATGCAAGGCATAGCCGTGCCCTATGGCAAAAGGCTCATGAACGGTCATCTGGTTGATTACGCCAAGTGTGGTGTTTTTTATGGTATGAGACAAAACTGAGTAAATTAATAAGGGGCAGTGG
>CAZDSE010000261.1:0-3339 GCA_964507905.1 uncultured bacterium
AAGTGTAACCTATGTGTCCGGTATAAAGTGTTACCTATCTGTCGGGTAGCACAGGACGCTCGAACTTTAGACAAATAAAGCAAATTCTTTGATCTGGATTCATCCATGCTGTAAATTAGTCATGCTTTAATTCCTATTAGTTTGTTTTAATAATCCAATACATCGGTTGACGACTATAAGGACTTGCTTCCACTCGATACTGCCCTCTAATTTTCCTTAAAAATTGTTTGGTTGCAATTCCTTCTCCAGGATAACGTTCGCTATATCCATTGTCCAGGGCAACAATCCCTCCCAAAGATATATTTTCCCATATAAGATCAAATATCCTCTGTGTGGGGCGATAGAGATCAACATCAATGTAGATAAAGCTATATACATGCTGTGGATGTGCTTTTAAAAAAGTCGGGAGTGTATTTTCTATAAATCCAGGGATAAGACTTATATCTTCATTTAATTTATGAAGATTTATTAATTTCTCAAGAGAAGGCTTATTCCCCTTATATGCTCCATTAAATTTATTGGCTGCAAAATCATTTTTGCTGAATTTGCAAAAGCCTTTAAAAGAATCAAATCCGTAAACTTGTTTAAGATTATTGGGGCATAACAGTTTTAATATTTTAGCCATATACAGGAGGTTGGCTCCTTCAAATACACCAAATTCAAGTATGTGCCCAGGGATATCGATGGTCTTTTTGAGCAATTCATAGCGACATAGAAGAGACCCCAAGGCCACATGCCCTATAAATAATCCAATTTGGTCAATAAAATAAGATGGATCTCGTTGTGTGATCATCGAAAAAATATTTTCCCTATTGGTTAGAAATTCTTTATCAATTTGAGAAAACTTCATAAATGACAACTTCCTTTTGTTAAAAAAGATTCTGATACCATTTGATGTATTTCACAAATCCTTTTTCAAGAGGGAATTGAGGTGTATACTCCAACAAGTTTTTTGCCTTTTGAATGCTCAGAGTTCCTCGATTGGGCATTAATTTGTTTTTGGGTAAATAATGGACTCTCAAAGTTGGGAAAAAATCACTTAAAACATGAATCATTTCTTGGATAGAACGAGATTGTCCATGGGTGATGTTAAAAATTTGATTTTTGGATTTCTCCTCAGACAAGACTTTCACACATCCAGAAATGAGATCGTCTATATAAGTGAAATCAAGACGATCGGCCCCATCGCCATTGATGGATATGGCCAGATTATTCATGGCATTTTCGATAAAGATCTGTCCCACTCTTTGACTGACACAGCGTTCGCCATAGAGGGCAGAGGGACGAATGATCGTAAAAGGCAAGTCAAATACTTGATTGTAAGAAATTACAATTTTTTCTCCTGAATATTTTAATGCACCGTAAATTCCCAGCGGATTGCATGGAATTTCTTCAGTGACTTCACCCTCTGGAAAATGGCCATAGACCATGCTTGAAGAAAAATAGACAAAATGTGAGACATTCAAACGATTCGATCTGGCTATATCCAGAGCGTTTTCAAGAGTTCGTAAGTTATGATCAAATGTAGAATAGGGATCTTTATTGGCCTTTTCAGCATGGGCAATCGCTGCCAGATGAATAATGGTATCTGGATTAAATGATGCAATGGTGGAGGACAGCTTCCCATAATCTCTCGCATCTGAAATGTCTAACGGGATGTGATTTTCTTCGAGCAATTGCAGTCGTTGCTGGATAATTTTTAAATACAAATCGGCATTGGGGATCACATCCTTCTGATTTTTAAAATAATTATAATTATTGATGTCCAAACTATCTATAATCCGTGTTTGAGCACCCAAGGATTTAAGCTTCAACGCCAAGTGATGGCCGATAAAGCCAGCTCCACCAATGAGAACGATTCTCCGATTTTTGAGTAATGTGGTCATGATTTAGTGGTGCTATTTTTATAAATGATATGAAGGACTTATGTCAATAATTGAATTGACAACTTGAGAATCCATGGTGATAGTAAACAGATTTATGACAAATCTTTTAATAACTGGGGGAGCCGGATTTTTGGGAACCCATTTGGCTCGTGCTTTTGCATCGGCTGGGCATCAAGTGCGAATATTGGATTTAAATGTCGGGAATTTAAAGATGCCTCAAGTAGTATATAGTCAAGGAAATATTTTGGACGTGAAATCTTTGGAAGCCAATATGGAAGATATTGATATGGTTTTTCATTTTGCAGCGATTGCGGACCATCGGAGTTATTTAAATTCGCCTCTCAATGCAATTGAAACGGACCTAGAGGGAACCAGATGTGTTCTCAAGGCTGCAGCAAAAAATAGAGCAAAGGTTATATTTGCATCCACATCAGAAATTTATGGAAAAAATCCTGATGTCCCATGGCGAGAAGATGCCTTAAGAGTCTTGGGGCCCACTTCCATCAATCGATGGGCATATGCCACAGCCAAAGCCATGGGGGAGCATCTTTGTTTTGCATATGGACAGGAAATGAATGTGCCATTTGTCATCCTTAGATTTTTTAATGCCTATGGCCCTGGATTAAACATTCAAGGATGCAGCAGTGTGATCGCTGTTTTCTTGCAAAAGATGATCGAGCGAAAGCCCATTGTCATTCATGGGACGGGAGAACAAAAGAGGGCATTTATTTATGTGGATGATGTGATTCGTGCTGTTCAAGAATTATCTTTTTTAAAAAATGCCGAGGGGGAGATTTTTAATATTGGATCCCATGAAGAAATATCGATGCTTGGGTTGGCACAACTTTTAAAAGAATTGGGAGGATTTCAATCTGAAATCCAAAGAGTGTCTTATGAAGAAGCCTTTGGAAGAAAGACAGAGGATCTGATGAAACGACTTCCAGATATTGAAAAAGTAAAACGATTGATCGGCTGGGAACCCAACATTTCCCTCAACATCGGACTAAGAAAGACAATTGATTATTTTTTAACATGAATATTATTTTTAGAGTTGATTCTTCAAGGGAGTTGGGAGCGGGGCACGTCATGCGATGTTCGGCTCTTGCAGATGCGCTTCTAGAGCGCGAGAATAAAATTTGGTTTGTGAGTCAAAAATATGATGGGAATTTAACGTGCTTTCTCAAAAATAAGGGATATCCCGTGATTGAGATTTCAAGTCGGGATGATGCAGATGGCACGGGCAGTGTTTTAAAAGAAATTGGCATGACAATTGACTGGCTCATTGTGGACCATTATGGCTTAGATAAAAATTGGGAAATTCAGATGAGATCCCTGGTAAAAAAAATCATGGTCGTCGATGATAAGGCAGATCGATTCCATGATTGTGACCTGTTATTGGATCAAAATTTTCAAGATGAGATTCATAGACGATATGAACCTTTAATTCCTAAGC
>CAZDSE010000262.1:0-2887 GCA_964507905.1 uncultured bacterium
AAATTCTTCTGGAAACTGTTTCATCACCCATAAGGCCAATGCGGATTTTGATTTCGGTGACGGTGTCGCTTTGGCGTTTGAGTTTGATCGTGACCTTGGTGTCGGTGGAGCTTCTGGCGATGATTTCTGCATAGACATCATCTTTTTCTTTGTCTGTAATCGTATAATTGAGTTGATTTAGGGCTGAAATCGAAGCTTTCCAAGTATTGTCCAAAGAAGCCGCTTCTGCCCCCTTGAGTTCCCCTTTGATGTAGCTGACCGTTCCAACGCCAATCACGGCTCCAGCGCCGACCAAAAGCACAGCACATCCATTAAGGGCGAGGACCAAAGTCATAAAACTGACGGCTTTAGAAAGTCTTTTTAATTTTTTCATATGGGGCTCCTTTTTAGGCTAATTTTTGTATTGTAAGTGATTGCATTCGAAAATAGCCACTAAAAATTCTTAATTTCGTATTTTAGATGTGCTAACACGGTCTTATGTACCAAAAGTTTAAAAGTTGTCATTTTGTGGGGATTGGCGGAATCGGGATGAGTGGGATAGCAGAAGTTCTGCTCAATCTCGGATATCGGGTCAGCGGATCGGATCTGGCTGAGACCGAAATTACTCGATATTTGAGAAAACTTGGAGCCAAAGTCAATATTGGCCATCGGGCGTCTAACGTAAAGCTGCCCGATGTGGTGGTTTATTCTTCCGCAGTATCCAAAACAAATCCGGAAGTATTAAAAGCCAAAAAATTAAAAATTCCAGTCGTTCCGCGAGCGGAAATGCTGGCGGAACTCATGCGGATGAAATATGGGATTGCCATCGCGGGCACTCATGGAAAAACAACCACGACATCCATGACCGGAACAGTTCTTGCGTATTGCGGTGTGGATCCGACGGTTGTCATTGGTGGAAGGCTCAATAAATGGGGGACCAATGCCAAGCTGGGACAAGGAGAGTTTTTGGTAGCAGAAGCGGATGAAAGTGACGGGTCTTTTAATCTGCTTTCTCCAACGATTGCCGTTGTCACCAATATTGATGCAGATCATTTGGATTATTATAAAAATTTTGATGCCATAAAAAGTGCGTTTGTGACATTTTTAAATCGGCTTCCATTTTATGGTGTTGGGATTGTGTGCGGAGACGATGGCCCTGCGCTTTCAATTTTAAAGCATGTGAATAAAAGGATTGTGACCTATGGACTTTCAAGGAATTGCCATGTCCAGGCCAGAAATATCAAGCTTGAAGGCATTTTAAGTTCCTTCGATGTACATTATTTTGGAAAAAAATTAGGTCGATTTTCGGTGAAAGCCCCGGGTCTTCATAATGTGCGCAATGCACTTTCGTGCATTGTTGTGGGATTGGAGCTGAATTTGCCCTTAGTTAAGATTAGAAAAGGACTTTTGGCATATACCGGTGTCCAACGACGATTCCATATTCGAGGGGAGGTCAATGGATTTACGGTTATGGATGATTATGGTCATCATCCAACAGAAGTTAAAGCGACGCTGGAAGCCTGTAAGAAAGTTTGGCCCAAGCGGCGGCTGGTGGTTGTCTTTCAGCCCCATCGATATACGCGGACCCGGGATTTGATGAAGGAATTTTCGGGGGCTTTTCAAAAGGCCGATCTTTTGGTATTTACCGATATCTACGCAGCCAGTGAAAAACCCCTCCCCGGAGTAACCTCCGAAAAATTATCTCGGCTGACGCAGAAAAACTTGAAGCCTGTGTTTTATATTCCAGGTCGAAAAAATGTGGCGTTTGAAATTGAAAAGATGATTCGATCGGGAGATGTGGTATTAATGCTGGGAGCGGGGGATATTTGGAAAAGTGGTCTAGAGCTTTTAGAGATTTTAAAAAAGTGGAACGAGTCATAGAATCTTTATTCACGGGAGTTCGGGGTCAGGTTTTAAGAAATGAGATCTTATCCAAACATACGTCTCTCAAGGTCGGAGGCAAAGCCAGCGCCTTTATATATCCAAAAGATGTCGAAGATCTTAAAGATGTTTTTAAAATAATCTCTCAGCATAAAATCCCATATTTTGTTTTGGGAGATGGGTCGAATTTCTTGCCATCCGATGATGATTTCAATGGAGTGGTTCTAAATCTCTCTAAATTAAATAAAGTTGAGATTATTGAGAAAGAGACTGCATGTGTGGCGGTATATGTCGAAGCGGGAGTGAGCAAACAAAAATTGTTATTTTGGGCAATTGAATCTGGGTTTTCAGGACTCGAGTTTTTAAGTGGAGTTCCAGGACAGGTCGGTGGGGGACTCTTTATGAATGCGGGGACCCATCGAGGGAGTTTCTCGGATGTGACTCAAAAAGTAAAATTATTAAATATGCATGGCACCATTGAAGAGCATCTTGTAACTCCGAATGATTTTTCATATCGCGCGCAATCTTTTTCAAAAAATAGAATTATTATTTCAGCTGTTTTGAAGCTTGGATATGGCGATCCAAAAAAGATGACAGAAGAAGTGAAGCTCATGATTGCCGACCGAAAATCAAAACAACCCCTACAACAGCCGAATTGCGGGTCTGTATTTAAAAATCCAGAAGGGACAACTGCGGGAAAAATTATCGAAGAGTGTGGACTGAAAGGGTTTCGAATTGGAGATGCCATGGTATCCCAAAAGCATGGAAATTTTATTGTGAATTTGGGAAATGCGAAATCACAAGACATTCGAAATGTCATTGATCATGTAAAGAAAGTCGTCACCGAAAAAAAGGCTATTCAACTCAAAGAAGAAGTGGTTATGATGGAATCCTGATGAGGATTCCCCATCAATACAATCCGAAAAAAGAACGGCTAAAAAAAAGAATTGGTTTTTATTCAATTGTTTTTTTAATTTTGGGGGCCTCATGTGTGGGATTATACTATTGGTCCGCTCCCAAAATTAAA
>CAZDSE010000262.1:2897-3322 GCA_964507905.1 uncultured bacterium
AGCTCGTTTTTTACTTATAAAGGGATCATTTTTAATTCAATACAGCATATTGCTGAAAATGAAATAAAGCAGTTTATTCATATTCCGACCGGAATTAACATTTTTGATCTTGATCTGGATTTAATCAAGAGTGATATTGAAAAACATCCTTGGGTTTTAACAGCATCTGTCTCACGGATGTTGCCGTGCAACATCCGTGTAATTCTCCACGAAAAAACTCCCGTTGCAATTTTGTCCCATGGAGAGCTTTTTTACTTGGATAAAGAAGGGAAAAAAATTGCCAGCATCAGATCGGGAGAAAATACACAGTTTCCGATCATTTCTGGGGTAACAGAACGTGAGTTTCAAAGTGGAAAAATCATTCAAGAAGCTTTTTCTCTCATTTCCCAATATCAGTCTCAGACTTTTTTAAAAGACTACGCGCT
>CAZDSE010000263.1:0-3292 GCA_964507905.1 uncultured bacterium
AAGGCTACACCCAAATGGAATTTATTGAACTCGACACAGATTGGAACTCAGAAGCCTATCGCACCGTCGGTGGACAAAATTCCAATAATTCGGTTCGTATTCCCAATTCCTTTTTTGCGGCCATTGAAAAAGATGACTATTGGCACTTAAAAGCCCGCATCGATGGATCTGTCATGCAATCGATCAAAGCACGAACGCTGTGGGATAAAATCACATATGCGGCGTGGTCTTGTGCGGATCCTGGGATTCAATACGACACCACCATCAATGAATGGCACACCTGCCCTGAAGATGGACGGATCAATGCATCCAATCCATGCTCGGAGTATATGTTTTTAGACGACACCGCATGCAATCTGGCATCGATTAATCTTTTAAAATTCTACGATACTGAAAAAGAAACATTCGATGTCGACGCTTATCTTCATGCATGCAGTCTTTGGACGATGGTATTGGAAATTTCGGTTTTGATGGCCCAGTTTCCAAGCCAAGCCATCGCCCAAAAAAGTTTCGAATTTAGAACATTGGGCTTGGGATATGCAAATCTCGGAGCCCTTCTCATGTGCATGGGCGTTCCCTATGACAGTCCCGAAGCTCGGGCCATCAGCGGAAGTTTGACGTCAATGATGTGCGGCCAAGCGTATGTCTCGAGCAGTCTCATGGCCAAAGAACTGGGAGCGTTTTCGGGATATGAACGAAATAAACCACATATGCTTAAAGTCATTCGCAATCACAGACGGGCGGCAACCAACACTGCTTCCAAAGAATACGAAGGACTGACCATCACCCCCAAGGGAATTTCTGAAAAGCATGTATCATTGGAACTTTTAAAGCCAGCCCAAAAAGTATGGGATGAGGCATTAGAACTTGGAATGAAATATGGATACCGAAATGCCCAAGTCACGGTCATTGCCCCTACAGGAACCATTGGACTTCTCATGGATTGCGATACAACTGGAATCGAACCGGACTTTGCTCTGGTTAAATTTAAAAAGTTAGCGGGTGGAGGGTATTTTAAAATTATTAATCAGTCAGTCCCACCGGCATTGCATAAATTGGGATACAGCGAATCACAAATTCAAGACATCATTCACTATACCAAAGGATATGGGACTCTAAAAAATGCCCCTCACATTAACCATGACACATTAAAACAGCGCGGATTTACTTCGGAGCTCTTGGAAAAACTTGAATCGTACTTGCCGTCTGTATTTCACATCGAGTTTGCATTTAATAAACATATTTTGGGAGAGGAATTTGGTAAAAGCTTAAAAGAATTTGGGTTCACCCCGGAAGAAATCCAAGCTGCCAATGATTTTTGCTGTGGAGCCATGACGATTGAGGGAGCCCCACACTTAAAAGAAAAACATTATCCCATTTTTGATTGCGCCAATCGATGTGGAAAATATGGAAAACGATTCATTGCATATATGGGACACATTCATATGATGGCCGCTGCCCAGCCTTTTATTTCGGGAGCCATCAGTAAAACGATCAATATGCCCAATGAAGCCACGGTGGATGATATTGATATCGCCTATCGTGAATCTTGGCGTTCGATGCTCAAAGCCAATGCTCTCTATCGAGATGGGTCAAAGCTTTCGCAACCGTTAAATGCAGTCACCGACGATTGGACGGACATTTTGTTTGCCGAATCCCAACAAGAAAAAGTGGAGCGACTCACAGAAAAAGTTGTTACGCAATATTTGGCCCAAAAAAGGAATCTCCCCAATCGCAGATCTGGCTACACACAAAAAGCAGAAATTGGCGGACACAAAGTCTATTTGAGAACCGGTGAATACGAAGATGGCACATTGGGAGAAATTTTCTTAGACATGCACAAAGAAGGCGCTGCGTTTCGAAGTCTCATGAACTGTTTTGCCATCGCAGTATCCATCGGACTTCAATATGGCGTGCCACTCGATGAATTTGTAAATCAATTTGCATTTACCCGATTCGAGCCAAATGGCGTCGTCCAAAAACATGATCACATTAAAATGGCCACGAGCATCATTGATTATATTTTTCGAGAACTGGCCATGTGTTATCTGGGTCGATACGATTTGGTCCACGTTCCACCGACGGATGACAAAAAGCTTCGTCCACGGTCCAAACATTTGGACACACAAAAACCGGTCTTGACGGCTTCGGATGATGGCTCGGTACAACAAGACGTTACGTTTACGAACGGAAATGGCCATGCGGCCCATCATGAGATCAATGGCCATGCGGCCCATCTATCTGGCTCTCTAGCAAGTTCTCCAACGAGTGCTCCAATCGATGACACGCCCTCCTTTCAAAGTGCCTATGCTGCTGCACCCACACGTAATTCAAGGGAGGATCACAGACAAATCGCCCAACTCCAGGGCTACGAAGGCGATCCCTGCCGAGAGTGCGGACAATTTACCATGGTCCGAAACGGCGCTTGCTTAAAATGTGATTCATGTGGAAGCACGTCCGGGTGTTCCTAAAAGGGTCCTGGTACCTTTGATGGTGACTGGCACTTTCTAATAATGCGACATTATAGCTACGATAGTGATTTGTTTTTCTTTGGGTCCATACACCCAAAGAATACGATGTGCTTGGGGAGTATTGTTTTGCACATATGAACTGAAGACTTTTCCACCAAAAATTCCATCAAACTGAGGCATCGGATGCGAACTCAATCCTGGATATGATGGATCTTGAGAAAGAAATCTAAAAGATTTTTTCAGTTGTTTTTGAAGACCACTATGCGTTGGATTATCCATGATGGCTTGGATCTGTTCCTTGGCACTGGTGCTGAGCAACAGCGTAAAAGGACCTTTGATCATTCCATCCAATCGGAAGGCATTTTGTGAAGCTTTCCTTTCTTAAATTCTTGAGCAGATTTTTTTAATCCCTCAATCAGCTTCGCATCCTCTAAGGAAACTTGTTTTTGTGGAATGAGCTTCAGCGTCCCATCTTTTTGGGGTTCTATCGCAAATCCTTCAATTCCTTTTCTGAAATCTTTCGGAAGCGTAATTCTACCCCGCCCGTCCATTTCTAGTTTTTTTATCTTCTTTGCCTGACCCATAGAGGCATTATACCCATATACCCATTTTATGTCAATGGGAAAATGGGTAATGGTGTCAAGAGGTGCTTAGGCGCTTTTTTTGAAAAAGCCTACTTCTTAAACACCCCGTCTAAAAGATGTACACACTTACAGTCGATATACTCATTTACAGCTCCAAATCTTAACACCTGGAAAATATAAAAAATTGAGTCATTTCATAGTGTTTATTTATTGCAAACATAATCAAAATCCACTATA
>CAZDSE010000264.1:0-3282 GCA_964507905.1 uncultured bacterium
ATATTTTTTTTTAGACGAGATGGCATGCCGATTGCATCATTTTTGAGCGTTTTATCTTAATGATATAGGAGGGTTATGTTTATGATTCGATATATGTCAGTTTTCATTTTAATCTTTGGCGTGGCTTTTTCGTCGACCAGTTGGGCGTGGGAGGAGGCAGAAGTCATTAGGGCATTTTATAAGACTTACAGCGATGAAACTCAGGCCATGGCAGCGATGAGGCTTGTGACTCATGTCTATACTCTAAAACAGGGAAATCAACTTTGGTCCGATGATTGGTCGATCGATCATGAAAATAAAATCATTTATATCGCAGATGATTCAACGCTTTTTTGGGAAAGAAGTAATGAAAATGCAGCTGACCAACTCTATCAAATCTTATCCGATGTTTTCTATGAAACCACGGGGCTTTCGGAAACATGGGAAGGATTTTTCCAACGAGAATGTGGAGCGGGTGCTAAATGTGCTACGGGGATTACGAGTTATGTAGGGGGCGCTTTTCTTTTGGCCGCTCCTGAACCCACGATGATTTCAAAAGTCGCTGGTTACGGAGCCATTGCGTGTGGCACCAATGAATTGGTTTGTGGAGCGACTCAAGTGTTTCGGAGAGCAGGCGGAATTGATCTGATTCAAGACGCGGTGGGTTTTTGTGGCAATGCGATAGGTGGTGAAGATTTAAGTTACAGCGCTCGATATTGGACGAGCTGGGGGCAATTTCTATTTTTGAGTGTGGGTCTTGTAAAAGGGGCTCGATTTGTGGTCGGGAAAAATTCATCAAGAGAATTGCCCGCTGCATTTAGACAAGCACATCAAGAAGCATTTTTATTGGACTATGCGAAAGCCAATGGAATTGTTAGTTCTACTTTACCTGGACAGGCCACATTCGTGGTGGCAGACAGTACGGGGCAGATTCAAGTCTTAAGATTTGGATATCAAGTCACAGGTGCACAAATGGTTGAAGGATTTCAAAAAATAGGGATTGATCTAGCTCAATCAGATCCAGTTGTTTTTGCTACTGGGGGTCCAGTGGCACAATTTTTAGGGAACATAGGCTATGGAACGGGAAATTTTGTTGGGAAACTTTCCAATTTAACGACGAAAATGTCTGCCAGTGATGCCATTGCACCTGCGACTCAAGCGCCTAGAGGCAGTGGCGCCTTAGGCGGTGGGAGTGAAGGAAGCATCAGAGGTTTATAATATCTCTCAATAATATATCTCATCGATACGACTTTAAAAACTTGATCACTTCTTTATAAGGCCGAGTGGTCAGCACATCCTGAGGCTCGAGCCAGCCTTTTCGGGCGATGCCAATGCCATATTTAATAACTTCAACACCATCGACACTATGCGCATCGGGATTGATGCTGACCGGAACTCCTTTGGATTTGGCATATTTTAGTGTATGCCAATCCAAATCAAATCGCTTGGGATGAGAGTTGAGTTCAACCGCCTTTCCGTAATCAGAAGCCACATCGACAATTTCATTGAGATTCACAGGATACCCGTCTCGTTCAAACCAAAGACGCCCAGTCGGATGGCCAATCATGGTGACATATTTGTTTTTTAACGCCATTGTGATCCGTTTTGTCATGTCTTTTTCGGACATGTTAAATTTTGAATGTATGGAGGCAATCACAAAATCAAATTCAGCCAAGAGGGAATCCGGATAATCCAAAGTTCCGTCAGACAAAATATCCACTTCTGTACCTTTTAAAATGACAAAGTCTTTCAGCTTTTTATTCATGTTGTCAATTTCACCAAATAATGTTCGGACGCGATCTTCTTTTAGGCCATTTGCATAATATGCGGCTTTGGAATGATCCGAAATCCCCATATATTGAAGTCCCAGACTCTGTCCTTTTTTGACCATTTGCTCCAGAGTATTGACTCCGTCAGAGTAGGTCGTGTGATTGTGGAAGATGCCTTTTAAATCTTTAAATTCGACGAGAGTCTGAGGGAGTTTATCTTTCTGGGCCACTTCAATTTCGCCAAAATCTTCTCTCAGTTCTGGCTCAACGTAAGAAAGGCCGAGATGCTTATAAACGGCTTCCTCATCTTTGCACGGGATCTTCTTCTCTCCTTTGTAAAGACCATATTCATTGAGTTTTAGATTTTTATCTTTGGCGATGGATCTCATGTGGGTATTGTGTTCTTTGCTGCCTGTAAAATACATGAGGGCAAATGGAAATTCGTCGTCAAAAACCACTCGACAGTCGACATTGATTTTGGATTGCAAGATAACAGTGGATTTTGTTTCTCCCTGAGCCAAGATTTGGGCGACAAACGGATATGAAACAAACGTTTTCATGACTTTTTCTGGATCGTCTGAAGAGATCAGGATATCAATATCTTTAATGGTTTCTTTGTGACGTCGGATAGATCCAGCGATTTCTATTTTTTTAATCGCAGAAGAAGATTTCAAATATAAAACATATTTTTGAGCCTCTTCCAATGCATTGGGAAACAGGAATCGTCCTTCAGATTTTTTCACATGGTCAATGCCTTTTAAAATGTTGCTCTGGGTTTTTTCTCCAAAGCCGTCTAGTCTTAAAAGTTTATTTTCTTCGCAGGCTTTTTTGAGCTCTGCGATCGATTGGATATGCAGTTTTTGATAGAGGACTTTTACTTTTTTGGGCCCCAGTCCCTGAATCGTTAACATTTGAACAACACCTTCGGGAAAAGACTTTTTCAGTGTAATAAAATCTTTGGAGTATCCTCGTTCGACGAGATCTGCAATGATACTGGCCAAATGTTCTCCAATGCCGGGGATATCGGTTAGTTTTTTTTCTTGAGCCAGTTTTTCTAAATTTTGTTCCACTCCCTGAAGTGCCCGTGCTCCATTCTGAAACGCACGAATTTTAAATGGATTTTCATCCTTGAGTTCCATCAAAACTGCCATTTCTTCTAAAATTTCAGAAATTTGATGCTTGTCCATTATCGATATCTCCTCCCACGATCGATGATGATGGTATTTCCCGTAATACTGGTGGTGTCGTTGACCAAATGCAAAACGGTTTTTACAATTTCTTTGGGATCAACCACAACATCATTTTTGAGTCGGTCCATATCTTCAGGGAATCCAATGGGGCCCGGTGCAACGGTATTCACTTGGATGGTGTCGCCAAAAATATTTGCCAATGTTTCTGTCATGGAAATTACGCCTGATTTTGAAATCCAGTAGGGCAGATAATTCGCACGAGTTTTGGGTCCACCAGAGTCTGCGATGTTTATGATCTTAGAGAAAGGAGTCTGCATCCCCTGCAGAGACAATAGCGAAGCGTG
>CAZDSE010000265.1:0-3263 GCA_964507905.1 uncultured bacterium
CATTTAACTTAAATTCATCTGCACTGGCTGAAAATCCTTTTATCAGATGGGATGAATTATTGCTGGTTATGGAAAGCGCGTATTTTTGTCCTCGTTTTCGGCTGAGCTTGAGTGAAGCATTGGGATGTTGGATATGGACTCCCGGACCTTCAATGTCCAATGAAGCAGACTCGACAATGATCTGGTTAAAATCGAATCTAAGAACGGGGGCCCAGGAAAAAGCAAACTTCTTTTGCTTGGGGGGCGATTTGGCTGTGGGAAGGATCCATGTTACATTGGGGTGTTTGATCCATGCGGTATCCAAAGCGAGATTTCCCAAAAGAAGTTGACGGAGTTGCAGAGAAGCACGGATTTCAGGAATTGTGACCAGAGTTTTCTTGTCTCCAGTTTGGGATGGATCCGAAAGAATGATATTAAAAATATTAAGGGATGCTCTAAATAGTGAGAGGTCTAGCCGTCCGATGGACGCCTTGAGATTGAGCTCAGATTCAACCAGTGTTTCTAGGTAAGGCTTTAAGACATAATTTAGGAGATTGCCCTTAGTAAAATAAAATGCAAATGAAAGAAGACTTAAGACCAGTATTACAATCCACCCAAAAGTGAGCTTTTTTTTCATTGTGATTCATGACGTCTCAAACGAATACTCTGTATGCGATCCACTATATCTCTATAAGATCGCTGTTCACGCTCTATAATTCTTAAAAAAGACAATGCCTTTTCGTCACTGCCACCTTCTTCATAAGCGAGACTGAGTTCATATAGCAATGCCAGCTTATGTTCTCTTGGAAGTTTATCAAAAGAGACGGTATTTTCATACAAAGATTTCTCAAGAAGGGAGATGGCTTCGAACAACTGTTTTTTCTTCCGATAACAGTGACTCATGACGAGCACACAGTTTAATTTGAGTGGAATGTCGGAGGTTTTGGTTAGAATCACCTTTAGGTCTCGAATGGCGTCATCATAGAGACCCATTTCCATATAGGCAATGGCCAGGTCGTAACCAGACTGTGTGGTCAGTTCGGCATCTAAAGCGGTGGGGAACACCCGGGGCAATGGGGGGTGGTCCTCCAATCCCAATGAAAAATCTTCATTGAGTGATCGGACCAAATCTTTAGAAGGCGCTCCCGCTTTGGGCCCCAGAAGTGCTTCTTTTTGTTTTTTTACTTCATTTAATAAGTTTTTGGCTTCAGTGTGTTCCGGAAAATCCTTTAAAATTAATTTTAATTTTTGTTCGGCATCATGAAATAAATTTTCTTGGAGGAAAAGCTCGGCCTCTTTTAGGGCCAGTTCACAATTGGTCATGGATGTTGCACGATCCACTGAGGGCATAAACACATGCAACTTTTGAAGTTCCCGTTCTATTCGGGCAGCATTTGGATTGGAAGAATCTCGATCAATCAACATATTTTTTAATGCAATCCAGATATTGGTGTTTTGGGGAGTCAGTTTAAAGGCATAATATAATAGCCGAATGGCTTTTTTGTGCTTTTTTCCCAGAAACGCTTTTTGAGCTGCGGTTTCATATTCACTGGTTGCATGCTCGATATCGTCTTTGTTTAGATAAATTTCAGCCAACTTCTCATGAGGATAAAACTGGGTTGAGACGAGGGCAGTCATTTGGTGACAAATCTCAAGCATGGGGTCATATGCTTTCTGTTTTTGATAAAAACCAAGAGCTTGTTCCAGGCATTCATAAGCCGAAAATGGGTAGTGGAGGTGTTCATAGACACGGGCCAGAGATCTAAAAACGGTGGCATCGCTTGAAAATTCTATGGCCTTTTGAAAACTGGCCAGTGATTTTGTATAGAGACGTGAATTTAAATAAATTTCACCTAATTTTTGGTACACTTCTGCGGCATCTTCGAACTTGTTTAGCTTTAAGAGACGAGATGCATCCTGTAAAAGGGCGTTTTCGTCATCAGACATTAATGATTCTTAGACCCTTATCAATTTCAGAAAGAACTTTTCCACCTTTTGGAGTACATTCGGCCAAATCTTCGATACGCACCCCACCCCATTCGGGGATGTAAATTCCGGGCTCAATTGAAAAAACCATATTTTCCAATATCACATCTTGGCTTAAGGTATTGACCATCGGGCGTTCATGGACGGCCAGACCAATTCCATGACCCAAGCCATGTCCAAAATATTTTCCATATCCTTGATCATCAATATATTGCCGTGCGATTTGATCGATCTCTTTTCCCATCATACCGGGGCGCAGTTTTTCGACAGCCAAATCATGGGCATCTTTAACAACCGAGTAAACCTTTTTTTGCTCCGAAGTTAGTTTTCCAATGCCAATCGTACATGTTTCATCCGAACAATATCCGTCCACAATATTCCCAAAATCAATCGTGACCAATTCCCCAGTTTTTATTTTTTTGGAAGATGCGCGCCCATGAGGGAGCGCTCCTCTGGGGCCAGATGCCACAATGGTATCAAACGATAATTTTTCTCCTCCATGATTTCGGATTTCAAATTCGAGCATTTTTGCAATATCTTCTTCGGTTATGCCAGGTTTAATTTTTGGAAAAATATTTTCAAAAGCGAGTTTATTTACATGAATGGCCGCACATATTTTTTTTACTTCATCTCTGGTCTTTGTCATTCGGATATAGGCGGGATCTTCTAAAATGGGAATAAGCTCAACGCCGGTTAACCCTTTTTGATAGTGCATAAATTGGGTATAGCTCAAAGCGCCTGCTTCAAAGCCCAATTTGTTAAGTCCCAATTTTTGCAGTTGTTCCGCGATGGAAGTCGTGGAATCCCTGGCCACTTGGATAATTTCAAAACCCTTAACCTGCTCATGGGCTTGGGTCATGTATCGAAAATCAGAATAAAAAAATGATTTTTGTTCAGTCATCAAAAGCGTTGCCGTTGATCCAGTAAATCCAGACAAATAATGAACATTATTTAAGTCTGTAATAAGTATCGCTGGAATATGATTTTTTTTAAAATATTGTTCGATAACGGAATTCATAGTGAAGACCTTTCTAATGTATTGATCAGAGCGTGAAGCCCCAAATCATAACTTTGAGTTCCAAAACCGACCACTTGTCCAGAGACCACATCTGAAATCAAAGAATGTTTTCTAAATGGTTCTCTCCCATAGATATTGGTCATATGGACTTCTACCGTTGGAACTTTGACCGAAAGCAAGGTGTCCCTTAGTGCAACGCTGGTGTGGGTATAAGCAGCCGGATTGATGAGAAGTCCATGAATGCCTTTGGCCTTTTTTTGGATGTGATTAATCAAATTTC
>CAZDSE010000266.1:0-2965 GCA_964507905.1 uncultured bacterium
AGAACTCAAGGGATACATTGAAAAAAATAAGCGCGCGGGATTCGATACCGTCCGACATGAGGTTAATTTATATGCGAAAGTGGCATTCATCGTTGCCTGTCTCATTATGGCGTTTATCGGCATTCCATTTGCAGCCAAAAACCCGAGAAGCGGGGGCATGACTCTCAGTTTTGGAACCGGGCTCGTCATTGCTTTTTTCTACTGGCTATGTCTTAATGCCGGCCTAACTTTTGGATATAGCCGAACGCTCCCTCCGTTGATTTCGGCTTGGATTACCAATGTGGTTTTTGCAATTGCTGGGTTTTACTTATTAAAAAGACAAAATAAAGTGGGATCTGTATGGCCATTTTAAAAATAGAAAAATATCCCGCTCCGGTTTTAAGAAAGAAAACAAAGCCGGTCTCAGATTTTAAGGACAATTCATTAGACACGCTTATCAAAAACATGGCCGAAACCATGTATGACGCTCCCGGCGTGGGTTTGGCCGCCAATCAGGTTGGGGTTTCAATGCGATTTGCCATTATCGATGTTGACTGGAAAGAAGAAGGGGGCAAACGAAATTTGCGCATTTTTTTTAATCCCAAACTGACTGAAAAAAAAGAACCCATTCCATTCGAAGAAGGGTGTTTAAGTCTTCCGGAGATTTCTGAAACTGTCAAACGATACAGCAAAGTCACGGTCGACTATCAAGATCGCGAAGGGAATCCCCACACATTAAAAGCCGAAGGCCTATTGGCCGTTGCTCTTCAACACGAAACAGATCACTTGGACGGAAAACTCTACATTGATCACTTAAGTGCACTTAAACGAGAATTGCTGCTTAAAAAATTTAAAAAACTGCGGGACTCATGACCCACCCAAAGTGGAAGATTGTCTTTTTGGGAACCCCTGAGTTTTCAATTCCACCTCTTAAGGCTCTGCTAAACACAGAACAGGTCGTTGCAGTCTTTACCCAACCCGATCGACCCAAAGGGCGCGGACAAAAAATAAGTGCGTCTCCCATAAGACAATTTGCCGACCAATATCAGATTCCTTGCTTTCAACCGGAAAAAATACAAGGGAAAGAAACGGTCGAAAAAATTAAGTCCTTAGATCCAGATCTCATTGTGGTCGTCGCATATGGACTTTTTATTCCATCTCAAATTCTTAGCATTCCGAAACACAAAACCTTAAATATTCACCCATCTCTTCTGCCCCAATATCGTGGGGCTGCCCCCATGCAATGGTCTTTAATTAACGGCGACACAAAAACAGGAGTTACCATTTTATACGTCACTCCTGAAATGGACGCCGGAGATATGCTTCTTCAAAAAGAAATCATTATAGACCCGAATGACACTTTTGAAACCCTCCATGACCGCCTGTCCAATCTGGGAGCCTCTTTGCTCATTGAAACCATTCTCGGGTTAAAGAACAATTCGATTACACCCGTTCGCCAGGATCCATCCCAGGTCACACTCGCTCCAAAGCTGACCAAAGAAATGGGGAAAATTCAGTGGAATAAATCTGCCAAGGAAATCTTTAATCTCATTCGGGGGGCCAATCCTTGGCCCGGGACCTATTCCAGCATCAATGGTGAATCCCTGAAAATATGTGCCGCTCGCTTAGTCGATGAAGACGAAAAAGAAGCCGGCCAACCCGGAAAAATCTGTGATCTTCGATCGGACGGCATCGTTATAGAAACTTCCCAGGGGCGACTTTTGTTGACAGAGATTCAGAAACCCAATAAAAGAAAGATGACCGCTTCAGAATTTTTGCGCGGATATCGTCTCAACATTGGATCTTTTTTTGATGCTTAAATATAAAATTGCTCCGTCACTTTTGTCTGCAGATTTTTCCAAACTTAAAGATGAAATTTCTATGGTTGAAAAATGTGGTATTGATTTATTGCATTTGGATGTCATGGATGGTCATTTTGTGCCGAATCTCACCATTGGCCCGTTTATTGTGGAAGCCATCCGCAGATGTACAACCCTTCCCCTGGATGTGCATTTGATGATTGATCGCCCCGGACAATATACGCAGGCATTCAAAAAGGCCGGGGCCGACATGATTTCTTTTCATATTGAGACCAGCGAAGACATCGCTCCCCTATTAAAAAATATCCGGGCGTTGAAAGCAAAAGCAGGCTTGGCACTGAATCCAAATACCCCCACATCAAAAATTGTCCCATTTTTATCCCAATTGGATTATGTTTTGGTTATGAGTGTAAATCCGGGATTTGCAGGTCAGGCATTTGAATCCGGCGTTCTATCAAAGATTCAGGAACTTAAAACCTTGAGAGAAAAAAATGCCCTGTCTTTCGAAATTGAGGTGGATGGGGGAATCAATGAACAAACGATTGCCAAGACTGCTGAAGCGGGTGCCAATATATTTGTTGCGGGATCATCCATATTTAAAAGTTCAGATTATGAAAAAACCATCAAAACATTAAGGAAAAGTGTCCATGGCTGAGCAGTCGCAATCTCCCCAATCCCAATCCAAGGACACGGAACTCATAGAATCCTATTTAAAATCGATGGATTTAAATCCCGAATCACTCAGAAAAGCCCCAAACATTTGGATGATTACCCAAAATGAAGTTGAAATATTTATGATTGCGGCGGGTGGGTTTTTAATTCTTCAATCTAAAGTGATGGGGCTCCCCAAATCCAACCAATCCACTTTTTATCGAAAACTCTTGGAACTCAATGACAATGTGGAAGAGTCCTTGGGGGCTGCTTTTGGCATTAACAAAAACAATGAGATTATTTTAAAAATGCTTCGCCCCATGACCAATATCGGACTAAAAGAATTTATTTATTATTTAACAAGCATTACTTTTGTCGCAGAAAAACAATCGCGTCTTTTAAAAGAACGCTTTAACGTGTAACCATGCCTTATTCTTTAAATGGAAAATTTTTGTCTTTGGGCCACCTTAAAAAAGTGGTCTTTGAATACACCCAGGTCTCCCTTTCACCTGAGG
>CAZDSE010000266.1:2975-3257 GCA_964507905.1 uncultured bacterium
AGTAAAACCCTTTTGGATCAATGGATCAAGGACGATCGGACAATCTATGGATTAAACACAGGCTTTGGAATCATGAGCGATATCCGAATTTCAAATGGAGATATCGAAAGACTTCAACATAACTTAATTCGGTCCCATGCGTGTGGGGTCGGAGCTCCTTTCTCTGAGATTGAAACCAGAGCCATTCTTCTCTTAAAGGCACATACACTCAGCTTGGGACATTCTGGGGTTCGACCACTGCTCGTTAAAAAACGTTTGGAATACTTAAATTCTAATTCTCTC
>CAZDSE010000267.1:0-3233 GCA_964507905.1 uncultured bacterium
TATTTGGCGGCTCGCTTTTTTCAGAAACCCAACAAATCGTTGAGCTATCCGCCTCAGCATATATTGAAAAATGTGAATTAAATTCAAACGATTCTTATCCGGGTTGCTCATTAGATAATCCTGTCTTTGGTGGCAATATTCAAATTGCCCTCACCAAAACATATGAAGGCATCGATCGTGAGGTTTGGTCAGGAGAGTGGACACAAGAAATCGAACAAGATGGCGTCAGGTTTTTGGCCCAAATCGGAGTGGATAAAAATATTACCAAGGGACACGGTTAGAGGAAATATTTCCTTAATGGAAAATAGCACAACTCCTCTGCCAGTTATCCCTGGTGGCGTCAGTATTCAAATTCCATCTTTGGATGATCTAAATTCTATTTCACTCAGAGGTGACTCGGTGCTGATTACCGAAGGTTCGGCACCCTCGACACAACCCAAGACATGGATCTATACCGGCACTTTATTGTTCGGTCCAAAGTACTAAATTTGCTCTTTATCTAAAAAAGGACTGGCCGCTTTATGGATCAGTCCTTTTTTTAATTTCTCAGTCGATTCGCATTTGTCACCACGGTTATAGAACTCAATGTCATCGCAAGGCCGGCCACGACAGGATTTAATAGAATATGAAAAAAGGGATATAGTACTCCCGCAGCAATGGGGATGCTTAAGGCATTATATATAAACGCACCAAAGAGATTTTGTTTTATATTTCGAACTGTGGCTCGTGAAATAGAAATCGCATCCACCACAGCATGAAGGGAATTTCTTAAAATCACCACATCCCCACTTTCCATCGCAATATCACTCCCGGATCCCATGGCAAAACTTATATGGGCTTGAGTCAGTGCGGGGGCATCATTAATCCCATCACCCACCATGGCCACTACGTGTCCCATCTTCTGTAATTTTTCTATGATCTTGGATTTTTCATGTGGTAAAATTTCTGAAAATATTTCTTCAACCCCGACTTCCCGGGCTATGGCTTTGGCTGTGGCCACACGATCCCCGGTAACCATCGCCACTTTTAGTCCCATGTTTTTAAATCTTATGATGGCTTCTTTGGAATCTTCTTTGATCGAATCAGATATCAGGATTGTCCCCAGCAACATCTTATCCTGCGCCAAAAAGACGGCTGTCTCTGCAATGGAAAGCAAAGATTTTTCTTGCTTCTCACAAGAAGACACATCGATCCCTTGTTCTTCGATAAATTTTAAATTCCCAAGATAAATTGATTGAGATCCCATTATCCCTTTTCCTGGAATGGCCTTAAAACCGGAAACATTTTTGAGAGTAATATTCTGTTCTTTTGCCTTTTCCAAAATCGCTTCACCCAAAGCATGCTCTGAATGTTTTTCCAAAGAAGCGGCCAATTCTAAAATTTGATCTTCACTTTGATTGGACAGCGAAATGATCTTGGTTACCTTTGGCTTTCCTTCTGTAATGGTTCCTGTCTTATCCAACACAACAAACGTCAACTTTTCTGCCATTTGAAGTGCCTCTCCATTGCGAATCAGAAGGCCATTTTTTGCGGCTTTTCCAATTCCTACCATAATGGAAATCGGGGTCGCAAGTCCCAATGCACAGGGACATGCGATGATGAGGACTGTCATTAAGACTACAAATGCATAAGACAATTTCGGATCAGGGCCCAGATAAAACCAAATTGAAAACGCCAATAACGCAATCAAAATAACGATGGGAACAAAGACTGAAGAAATTTTATCGGCAAGCTTCCCAATCGCAGGTTTCGTATTCTGAGCCTTCCTGACGGTATCAATGATTTGAGCCAAACGGGTTTGATTTCCTACGTGAGTGGCTTGAAATAAAAAGCTTCCACTTTTATTGAGTGTGGACCCTGTTACAAAATCCAAACTGCGTTTCAGAACCGGCAACGCTTCTCCTGTCAGCATCGATTCATCGATTTCGGAGCTCCCTTCAATGATCTTTCCATCCACTGGTATTTTTTCTCCGGGACGAACACGGATGATATCGCCCACCACGACTTGAGAAATCAATATATCGATTTCCTTTCCCTCGCGAATGACTCTGGCTGTCTTGGGTTGTAATCCCAATAGAGATCTCAAGGCTTGAGAGGTTTTTCGCCTGGCTTTGGACTCCAAATAAGTCCCCAGATTAATCAACGCAATAATGATGGCTGCAGATTCAAAATATATATGTCGTGAAGTTTCGGGGATAAGATTTGGAAAAAGAGAAATGACTATTGAATAAATCCAGGCCGATCCGGTCCCCAATGCAATCAGCGTATCCATCGTTGCATGGCGTCCTTTAAAGGCGCGGTAAGCCCCCTTAAAAAAGTGCCCCCCGCTATAAATCAAAACAGCCAATGTCAATAAACCCACAACCATCCAAAAGAGCCGTCCATTGAATGTCACGAGTGATGGCATCGCATGAAATAGATCGAGCACATAAAGCGGAGCACCCACCATAAATGCGAAGGCTGATTTTTTAAGAAGGCTTTTTAGATGGCCCTTTTCGAGTTCATCTTTTTTGGATTCATCTTCTTCAGTCACCAATGCACTCGCTTTGTATCCCAACTGACTGACTGCTCGTATCAATGCTTCATAAGATGCATCGCCTTCCACCATGGCCGTCCGTTCAACCAAACTCACAGTGGCTTGTCTCACACCCTTCACGTGACTTAGTTGTTTCTGAACTTTATTCACACATCCCGCGCAATGCATGCCTACAATGGATAGACGCATGGTCTGTTTCAAATTATTTTTTGTCATAGAGCTTGCGATTGTATCTTTCGAGATGGGTTATAATCAATGAGATTTCAGGTTCGAGAAAGTTCTCTTTTTGATTTCATTCTTCTCCAACGCGCCTTTTCGATTTTACTTCTAAAGTAAATTGAAGCGCAAAAAGTATGGCCATGAGATTTCTAAGTGTAGGGTTTCCATCTTCACTCAAGGCTTTATATAAATGTTGCCTATTGATATCCGCATCTTCTGCCAATTTTGAAATTCCTTGGGCTTGAGCGACTCTTTTTAAGGCCAGTAAAAAAGTATCGTAATCATTTTCTTCAAGAGCGGCAGATAAATAAGCTGCTGCTTCTTTAGGATCACCTAATTCTTCAATTAAAGCCTCTTCATGACTTCTTAGTTTTTTTGTATTCATTCCAATACTCCTTTGCTTTTTTAATGTCTCTGGATTGAGAGCTTTTATCTCTTTCAGCCAATAAAATAACTAGGGGATCATCATTTCCAAAAT
>CAZDSE010000268.1:0-3228 GCA_964507905.1 uncultured bacterium
GATTGCATGCCTGCGTCTTGATCATCGAATGAATCAGTCGTCGCTTCAAGTGCAAACCCGTCATTGGGCTCTACATCTTCGACTTCGGGCCAAGAACGACTTTCACCCATCACTTCTTCAAGCGGACGGCCGTTTGTCACACGCACGTGATGAAGATTGGCCCAGGGATAGGAATTTAATACGGCCAGATTTTCTTCTATCGTTAATTTATCTTCCAACGCACGAAATCCATGCTGATCCGCAAAGATCCGCATGATATCTTCTTCGCCGGGTTGAGAGACCCCATTAAATTTAATAATGATTTCGTCTTCGACATGAAGGTCGGAGTGATCTGCCAAGACTGGAATTGTGCCGATCACCAAAATAATTCCTTCCAGCGCAAACCCTTTTAGAAATGCTTTAAAAGAAAAACCCATAATCAACCAACGTTCCGCAAACTATCCTTAAAACCTTACAACATTAAAATTAGATTAAAAACCAACGATTCCTTTTATTCTTTGCTTCTTTTTCATAAACGTTCAACATCTCAATGGTAACCGACACTCCTTAATTCGTCAAATTTTTCATCTGTGCGACACCATCACTGGAGACAATTTCAAATGTCTCGAATATTTTGAAATTTCTTGGGTTTCATCATCTCTCACGCGAACATGAACCACGTATTGTCCCAATTTTTTAAATGAAATTGCTACGTGATCTGACTTCCGATTCCCTTCGCGATCCCCTGCGATCTCATAATCTTCGCCCTCCACCAACGGAATTTCAAAAAACTGCTCACATAGAATTTCTCGTGCCTCTGCTTCGATTCCCATAATTTCTGGACACGACACATCCCCAATTTTTTTGGCCTCCCACTCAAAAGATACAGACTCTTTGGGAGTTTCCTGCCAAGCGATTTTAAAATTCACCTTCTCAGAAATTTGCGGTTCATATGAATCCGCATGGAGAATCGCTGCAACTGAGGTCGGCATTTGGGCGTGAGTCAGATCGACCTGAGTTATGATTTCTTTTTGTCGATTGACCCCTTCTGTCACAATCGCTTTCACCTGGTAGTCTTTCTTTTCAAGAAATAAAATAGATTTTTCAAATGGCCGCACCCGTTGAAACACACCATATTCATTGTCATAAATATGATATCGCCCTCCAGTAATTTCCCACTGAACCAAGCCCCATTCTGGTTTTTGATTAAAGGTCAACCGCGCATGATAGAGCATGTTATAAAATGTGTCTTTATAGAGACGCAGATGTCCGGCCAGCACACTTTGAGACTCTTCTTGAGATTCTTCTTCGACATCCCATGGCAACACAGGGGTCATAAAGATTTTCTCATGATCATCTTTCTTTTTCGCTCGAAATAAATATTGCCCTTGAGTTTTAAAACGAATTTTTTGTCCCAAAATCTCGATCGCATCTTTTGCCTCTTGAGATAAAATATGGCAAAAAACTTCTTCCTCTCCTTCGGCGTCACACGCGGTCTTTAATCCCATCAGGAGTTCAACACTCTCAAATCCATAGTCCGATAAATCCAAGCTCTCATTTTCTGTATAAAAACGACCTTCCTCTTCGAACTCTTGGGCAGGATCAAATAATGAATCTTCCGGAATCATTTCATCGAAATCGCGGGAAGACACACTTCTGTCTCTTTCTTTCCCGCAATAACTTAAAAAAAGAAGGAAAAATATGGAAACAAGTAGTTTAAATTTATATGTCATAATACTGCACTAATTGATCACGGCTCTTAACTCACGTCCCACGTAACCGATTATACCTATCATTCTACTCGGAAGTACGAATGTGTCAATTTTCTGGCAGTGATTGAAAGATGTGCAGTTGTGGGGGCATAATGAATTTATATGATCCAAATCAAAAATATAAAAATAATAGTAATTTCAGCTAGTTAAGTATTATTAATTTATACTTTTAATATTTTCACATCTGGCACACCCTTTGCTAACGTATCTGGGCCAGGGAGGAAATATCTATATGAATAAACTATGGAGCCTATTGAGTCTAATCGTTCTCGTTGCTGTTTTCAGCGTGGGAACCAAAATGACGGGAAAAATTATTCCACCGCCACCATGGGGCGATCCACCGTGTAAGATTAAAGTCGCAGATTTTAATCCATCTGCAGTCGCTCTTATTCCTGCACCGGGTGGATCTGTCAAAGGAGGTGGTAGACTTGCACTTATTCCTGCAGGATCCACAAAGGGAGGATCCACCACCACTGGCGGTTCTTCTATTGTAAAGCGTGCAGGAGTTTATAATCTCCTCGCATAAGCTCTCGCCGGTAGCTGAATCGCAAACAGCGCTATTATAATGAAAAACAGCGAGAGTGTATTCGTGAAGTTCCATCCGCTCGGACCCGAACCTGAGATGATTCCACATCCAGCAGGTCCCATGGACACCGTGTCATCACTGTCTCCAAAATCCGTACCGGCCAACATGGTCGGTGTATAAGTCGGGATGATCCCATCGGGAGTCGCTTTTAATGCCGCTTCGATGGCAGTCTTGTCATCGATGATTCCACCCGATAATATTTTTGCCTTTAACTCAGTTGTCTCGGTCACCGTCTCCATCATGATCTTTTTAATTTGAAATATAGATAATGACCGATTCGCATCCATCATAAGCATTGCCACACGGGTTGCATAGGGCGTCGCCATCGATGTTCCGCTCATATATCCATACTGATCTCCGGGAAGCGAGCTATAAATCCCCACGCCGGGAGCAGCCACATCCACCCCCTCCAAGCCATAATTTGAAAACCAGGCCATTTTCCCAAAATCATCACTTGCAGCCACAGCCAAGAGATTGGGATGCGCATAGCTGGCAGGATATGCTGGATATTGATCATTATCACTGCCATCATTGCCAGCGGCAGCCACAAAGAGCGTCCCTTGATTATATGTTTGCGTAATAATGTCGTGCAGTGCTTGAGAAAAACCAGACCCGCCCCAGCTGTTATTGAACACCTTGGCGCCCATCTGCAATCCATAAGAGATTGCAGATATGGCATCCACCAAGGTTCCAGAACCGCCTTCATCTAAGAATTTAAGCGCCATGATTTTAAAATTGCCGGCTGTGTCGAATTCAGTCGGTGACTTAATTCCCGAAATGGTCCCGGCCACATGCGTCCCATGACCGTGATCATCGATGGGATCTGCGAGATCATAAGCAAAGTTCCATCGATAAATGTCATCTGTATACCCATTGCCATCATCATCGATT
>CAZDSE010000269.1:0-3211 GCA_964507905.1 uncultured bacterium
GTGGTATTCCCATTTGCCATCGTTCAATTGCTGGTTCGGAGAGACAAGAACATAAAACTCTTAAGATCCCTTAAAAACACAGACAATATCATTGCACTTGTGGCTCCCAAAGATTCAACTGTGTCTGATCCCAAGGTAAAAGATTTAAACGAGTATGGAGTGGCTGCCAAAATTGTAAATAAAGTCGATTTGGCAGAAGACTCCTCCCAAATTGTTCTGCAAGGGATTTGCCGAATCCGTGTTAAAAAATATTCTCAAGAGGATCCCTATTTCGTTGCAGATGTCGTTGAAGTCGCAGAAAAAGAACAAAATGATTTGGAAACCAAAGTTCTTTTGGAAAACTTAATTGAACTCTTTAATCGATTTGTCACCGGGAACCCACGATACAGCGAAGAAATTATTCGAATTGTTGAGATGAATATCGACGAAGGACCCAGTGTCATTGCCGATCTCATTGCGTCATATGTCAATTTTAAAATTGACGAAAAGCAGAACATCTTGGAAGCCCTGGATGTCAAGCAACGAATTAAAAAACTGATCGAGTTACTCAATAAAGAGATCGAATTTATAAAAGTCGAGGGAGACATTCAAGGAAAAGCCAAGCAAGAAATGGAGCGCTCTCAACGAGAATATTTCTTACGCAGACAGCTTGATGAAATTAAAAAAGAACTGGGTGAGGATGATCAGTCGAACACCGATCTTTTGGAGCTAAAGCAAAAAGTCAGAACCAAAAAATTTCCAAAAGAAGTGAAAGACATTATTACAAAAGAAATGGCTCGGCTTGAACGGTTATCGACGAATGCTGCGGATTATCATGTCATTCGCACTTATTTAGACTGGATGATTGAACTTCCATGGATGGATGGGACGACCGATTCTTTAAATATTCCAGATGCCAAACGCATTTTGGATGAGGATCACCATGGGCTAGCCAAAGTAAAAGAAAGAATTCTAGAATACTTGGCGGTGTTAAAACTAAAAAAAGATTTAAAAGGACCGATCTTGTGCTTGGTGGGACCTCCGGGGGTTGGAAAGACTTCATTGGGGCAATCTATCGCCAGAGCACTGGGACGGAAATTTGTCCGAATTTCTTTGGGCGGCGTTCGAGATGAGGCTGAAATTCGTGGTCATAGAAGAACCTATGTCGGCGCCCTGCCCGGTCGGATTGTTCAAGGGATTAAAAAAGCAGGAACCAATAATCCACTCTTTATGATCGACGAAGTGGATAAAATCAGCGGGGAACGTGGGGATCCCTCCTCAGCATTGCTTGAAGTATTGGATCCGGCGCAGAACAATTCCTTTAGAGATAATTACATCGAAACGTCGTTCGATTTGAGTCAAGTGATGTTCATTACGACAGCCAATCTTTTGGATCCCATTCCGGAACCATTAAAAGACCGGATGGAAGTCATTAAGATCCCAGGTTACACACTCGAGGAAAAAATCGTAATCTCGATGCAACATCTCATTCCTCGTCAGGTCAAAGATCATGGACTGACGAGCGAACAGGTGCATTTTACCGAAGAAGCCATTAAAGAAATTATTAAAGGCTTTACCCGAGAAGCTGGGGTCAGAAACTTGGAGCGAGAAATTGCCCATGTCTGTCGAAAAGTGGCCAAAGACATTGCTGAGGGAATTACAGGTACCTTTCAAATTAAAGCCAATAGTCTTGAAAAATATTTGGGGCCGAAAAAATTCTTGGAAGACGAAGCATTGTCCAAAGATGAAGTCGGCGTGGCCCAGGGCTTGGCATGGACAAACGTCGGTGGGGTATTGCTCCAAATCGAAACGATTAAAATTCCTGGACGAGAAGGCATTAAACTCACCGGTCAATTGGGGGAAGTCATGCGAGAGTCTGTGCAGGCAGCCTTAAGTTATGTACAAAGCAAAGCCGGGTATCTTGGAATTGCACCCGAGGATTTAAATTCCATGATTCACGTTCACTTCCCTGCTGCTGCGGTTCCCAAAGACGGGCCATCGGCAGGAACAACGATTGCGGCAGCGATTGCGTCACTTCTCACCAATAAGCCCGTTAGAAAAGATGTGGCCATGACAGGTGAGATTACTCTGCGAGGTCATGTGCTTCCCGTCGGAGGAATCAAGGAAAAAGTTCTGGCCGCATATCGAGCCGGGATCAAAACCATTATTCTTCCAGAGAAAAATAAAAATGACTTGCTTGATATTCCACCAGAGATCAAACGAAAGATTACATTTAAGCTGGTAAATACCATTGAAGAAGTCTTTAATCTCGTGCTGATTGATTTTACCGCAAAAACGGAAGCGGTATCATCCGCATCGGGCACATATAAAACGCCTGTGCAGAGGACCGGCACGGGCCAGTAATTTTTCTCTAGTTTCATTTTTTTAAATTTGGTAAATTCATCGTAAGGAGGATTTTATGCCCAAATGGTTTATCGATGGTGGTATATGCATGTGGCCACTTCTGATTTGTTCAATTACGGCACTTGCGATTTTTTTAGAAAAAATGGTGTCCTTGAGACGCCCCAAAATTATTCCCCCAGATCTTCTAAATACGGTGATGAATTTGATTACTCAGCGAAAGATTTCTGAGGCGGAAGCCGTTTTAAAACAAAATAATTCGGTCATGGCCAATATTCTTCATGGAGGGGTTTCCCACCATGGCAAAAAACGAGAGCGTGTCATTGAAAGTATTGAAGATGCCGGAAAAAAAGAAGTGCTTCAAATGCAACGTTTTACTGGCGCATTGGCCACGATCGCACACATCTCTCCTCTATTGGGACTTTTGGGAACGGTACTTGGGATGACGAAAGTCTTTGGTGTGATTACCACGCAAGGCATTGGGAATGCCCAATCACTGGCCGGTGGAATTGCTGAGGCTCTAATTACAACAATCGCAGGACTTGTGATTGCGATACCCACAGTGGTTGCTCATCGATATGTAATGTCTCGGATTAAAGATTATGTAACCGAAGTTGAGGGAAATGCACTTAAAGTGACAGATCTTATATCCCAGGAGTGATGATGAAATTTCAGGATTCTCAAGATGAGAATGATAATTTAACCATTGAAATTACATCTTTAATTGATGTGATGTTCACATTGGTTTTATTTTTCATGGTGACGACCACTTTTGTAGCAGCACCTGGATTTAAGGTGGATCTCCCAAAATCATCTGCCAAGGATATCGAGCGTCATAAAAAAGATCTGACCATTGTGATTGGGGCGAATG
>CAZDSE010000270.1:0-2148 GCA_964507905.1 uncultured bacterium
TCTAAAATATAATTATGGCCATGACCTCGGAAACATTCTTGGTAGACATCTTCATTTTGGGAATCAGAAAACGACGGATTCCACAGGCGATGATATGAGGAAAACATGATTTTGGTGGTGAGAAAATGCATGAACGTTATTTACTATGGGATGTTTTTTTTTGCAAATAAATGTGAGGCGGCGAGCGGAATCGAACCGCTGAATGTCAGTTTTGCAGACTGACGCCTTACCACTTGGCGACGCCGCCTTATCAGGATCGAAATATAGTGATTAGTGTACCCGAATAAATATTTCAAGCAAATAGCTAAAATGGCCACGGCACCACATCTTGATAGAGGCGATCCACCCCTTGGTGAATGAGTTCAAATGCCTTTTCGGAGCTAAACAGTTTTTTGGCTTTTTGGGTGAGAAAGCTTTGAACTGCCTTTTCCATATAAGGGAGAGGTTTGGGATTTTGGAGCGAGCCGTGTAAAGCAAATGGAATGGCCAGCTGTTGGTCGCCCTGAAGCTTTAAATAATAAGTTCCATTTCCCTGTAGCGATTGATCGAACCCGACTGTGACATTGGCCTGAATGCCCATGCCTTGTTCGCCATAGAGCTCGATATTTTTAAACTGAATTTTTTCATGTCCAATGACGCACATGGTTTGAATGAGTTTGTATTGATCATACGGATTTTCTTCTGGTGAAAATAGCTGAAGGCCGACTTTGGGAAGTTTCTTTAAAATGGCCTGAGAAAAATTAAAGTGAGTCAAATGTCCCTCTCTAAATTGAATGATGCCTCTGCCCCCTAAATTTTGCATGAGGCTTTGTTTGGAAAGGCCCTTTGTTTTAAATGAAAATTTTCCGTAAAGCCCCCCTGAAAAGTCTTCGTGGGCGGGACTTCTTTGTTCCATGAGAAATTGTTCTGAGTCCAATCGTTGCAGTGTGAATAGCAATGTCCATTCGGGAATGGGGGTTTTAAAAAAAAGGGTCGTCCATGTATGGAATTCCCCTTGGGCCAGCTTAAAAGACAATGGAGATGCTTCAATACGATCTGATTTAAATCGGATGTTTGTTGTGACATCATTTAATTCCAGATCTTGTGCAATCAGTTTTTGCAGTCGAATTCGAAAGAGCCCAGTCATTTCGCCGAGCCAGCTGGGCAGGGTGAATTCGGATGCGGATGTTTTAGGGTTTGTGATTAACTCGTCCAATAACAATTCATTGGAGCTCAAGATGAAGTTAAAATTGCGGGGTCCAAATGAATAGTTTCCACTTCCCAAAAAAGTGCTGGTTCCAAATTGAAAAAAAATCGTTGGCACCTGAATGGTCTCTGTATTTATGTGAATTTTGCCTTTGATTTGGGTGATGGGTAGGGGAAGATTTTCTAACCTGAGATCCCCTTTGACCAAGTTTAATTCCGATCCTTCGTAAATGAACTTGGCAGACAGGTCATGAATCACGGATGGCAGTCTTAATCCCCGAATAACAATTTTTAATTTTAAATCATTTTTGGCCAGATGAATCAGATTGGGATAGATCCAAATTTCAGAAATTTGGATCCCAGAGTGGGTTAACGTTGTGTTTTTCAGTTCCAGCGCGAATTGTCCGAATGTGTGCAAATGAAGACCAGAAATTTGAATGCCGGAGTTCAGTAAGACGCTCAATTCATATTCCAATTTTTCTTTATAGGGATCCGTATTGATTAAGTACGGTAGAGTGCCTAACCACAGAATGACCAGAAAACCAAATGAAGCCAAAAATTTAATGGCCAGGCGAAGCATAATATTTTCACCCCCTTTTTCGCCTATAAGCCCTCATCTTAATTATACCACCATTGGACTGCCCAAGTTATTGATATTGCTCAAAACATACACATTTATTGGGTGATGGAATTATGCCAAAGCGAAAAATATATGAGTGATTCTAGGGACTTAAAATTTAAAAAAAAACATTGAGCCTGGTATGGGTTTTGCTTATATTTCTGGGGATCTGAAAAAGGGGGTATTTGATATGAGAAGATGGGGAATCGTAAACGCGGTTATATTGGGTTTATCTTTGGAATTATTTTGCGGACTGTCCACACAAATTGGATTGGCTCAGACCACTCTCCCACCGACATATCCAGAAAGCTTGGTTACATTTTCGGGAGATGCATTTCATGGGG
>CAZDSE010000270.1:2158-2634 GCA_964507905.1 uncultured bacterium
GTTATTCGGATATTTGAAGACTCTGGGTTCGTTTTATCACATGAAGATGGCGCCGATTTTTTAATGAAGGCGGGAATGGGAGAAGATCCGAGTATAACGGTTGTTGTCAGAATCAATCACAATCGTTGCCCACAGGATATGGGCTATGTGGATAAGCCGCTTTCGATTTTATATTTGCTTGATGGGACGGAGACATCTGCTGAAAGATATGTTGAAGTTAAAATTTCACAAGGTACTGAAATCATCGATTATCGATCTACATGGATCGATTTTTCAAATGCGGTGTCCGTTAGAGATGATTTGGTGAATTTTTTAAGACAAAAAGGCGTTCAATTAAATGAAACGAGTCATGGCACGCAAATGTTGAGTGATGCATATGGGTGGCATGCATCCATTCGTGAAGTTCTGGGACAAAAACAGTTTTTATCCAGTGAAGATGGTTCTCAGTGGATTGAATTTATTCATAGCCCCGATGG
>CAZDSE010000270.1:2644-3205 GCA_964507905.1 uncultured bacterium
AAAGAAGTCGGAGTTTTAAAATTCGAGTGCGGCTGATCGATTATATCAGCGACGGATCTGTGGTTGCAGAGGTTCAGGTGTTGGGTGCCCCTCGTGCATATAGAATGCAGCAGGAAGCACGGGCATTGTTTCAAATTAGAGATTTAAAATCCCGAGCACTATTTGCAGATTTAATGGGCGGACTCACCCAGCAAACGAGTGCCAGACGGACCTGCTTGCTTATGGAGAGTCTTGCATTGGGGGATTACAAGAGGGCGATGACTGCATATGACGTTGCCCAAGAGATGGGGGTGAGTCAATCAGAGCAATATTTCGGTCGTGCGGTAGAAGATAATTTTAGTGTTGGAAGAATGAAACTCACTGATTTGGATGAACATCAAAAGGAACTGCTTTCTGAGCATTTATCCAATCGTCTTAGGCTTCATATGGAAGGTGGAGCGACCATCGATTGGGCTTTGGCAGATTTGGAAAAAACGGCTCGCAGGCTCAGAGTGGAAGATGTGGATTTAAGAACGAACTATGAGCTTAAAATACACCTACGTAAAGTATCGTGAGGTTTTA
>CAZDSE010000271.1:0-3165 GCA_964507905.1 uncultured bacterium
ATCAATGGCCTACAGCCATTGAAACAATTTATAAATTAAAGCCCCATGTATATATGAAGGGACCGGATTATGCGACTGGTTCTTCGGATATTACGGGAAATATCGATAAAGAAAAAGCTGCAATTGAAGAGATTGGCGGATCGATTGTCTTTACGGAAGAGCCGACGTTTAGCTCAAGTAATTTATTAAATAAGTTTTTTCCATTGTGTTCTGAAAATGCCCGAGAATATTTAGACGAATTTAAAAAGAAGCACTCTGTGGATCAGATTTTTGAATATCTGGATCGAATGTCAGAGCTTAAGGTTTTAATTTTTGGAGAGGCCATTTGCGATTCTTATAGTTATTGCTTGCCCTTAGGGAAAGCAACCAAGTCCGCCATTGTTTCTACAAAATATTTAAGTGAAGAGCTTTTTTTGGGGGGTACGCTGGCCATTGCAAATCATGTATCCAATTTTTGTAAATCGGCCACATTGGTGACAACTTTGGGTGAGGAAAAGGAAATCCGGGGATTTATATCAAAGCATTTAAATTCAAATGTCCAATTGGTAAATGTGAATGAAAATAATCGCCCAACGATCGTGAAAAAAAGATTTATTGATCAAAATAGTTTGGCAAAACTATTCGAAGTGCAAACGATGGATGATCAACCCTTGTCATCTGTGGCCCAGGGAAAATTATTGGATCAATTTTCCGATTTAATTCAAGCGCATGACCTTGTGATTGTGGCCGATTACGGGCATGGTTTTTTTAGTGATTGCTTGATCGATGCCTTAACTGGATTGGATCGGTTCTTAAGCGTGAATGTTCAAACCAATAGTTCAAATGTGGGTTTTAATCTGGTTCATAAATATCGACGGGCGAACTACGTCTGTATCGATGAGCCTGAACTTAAATTGGCGGTGAGCCATAAACATTTGGACATTGAGGCCATGGTGAAGAAATTGAGAGCAAAATCTCAGTTTGAAAGCATGATGGTGAGTTTGGGAGATAGAGGGACGGTTCATTTTGGATCTGGGAAGAAAATTGAAAGGACCCCCATATTCTCTAAAGATGTCGTTGACAGATTGGGCGCTGGAGATGCTCTTTTTTCAGTGACGTCGCCACTGGCATATTTGCAATGTCCATCCAAAATATTGGGATTTGTTGCCAATTGCGCAGGCGGTCTGGCAGTTAAGACCATGTGTAATCGTGAGCAGATTGCTCCCGTTCAGTTGAAAAAATTTATCAAGGCGACATTGGCATGAAGGCAATGCATTTTTTAAAAAAGCTGGGTTATATTAGTGACGAAGTACGGGTCACCAATTCCTGCGGAGCTGTTTTGGATATTGAGAGAGCCTTGGACGAGACTGCTTCCGTTTTTTTGGCAGCTCAGAAAAAAAATAAAAAAATTATTTTTATTGGAAATGGGGGAAGTGCTGCGATCGCCAGTCATCAAGCTATAGATTATTGGAAAAATGGGAAGATTAAGGCCATGTCTTTTAATGAGAGTAGTTTGCTTACATGCATATCCAATGATTTGGGATATGAGTCGGTTTTTTCATCTCCCTTGGAGGCATTCAGTGATGCCGAAGATGTTTTGGTGGCGATCAGTAGTTCTGGTCAGTCAAAAAATATTTTAAATGCTGTCGAAAGTGCGAGAAAGTTATCGCTCAACGTGGTAACTCTTTCTGGATTCGATGACACAAATCCACTTCGGAAGGGTGGAATGATTAATTTCTATGTTCCGTTACACAATTATGGCATTGTGGAAGTTACGCATTTAAGTCTTTTGCATGCGATTTTAGATGGGATTATGTCCGATGAATCATAAAAAAGTGATCATTACTGGCGGTGCAGGATATGTGGGAAGTGCGCTGGTTCCCCAATTGGTAGAGCTCGGATACGATGTCACCGTATATGATCTTTTTATTTATGGGGATAATTTTTTTAAGTCTTTCATGGGACGTTCTAATTTCCAGTGCGTGAAAGCGGATATCCGAGATACCGAGAGACTGTATAGAGAATTTAAGGATCAGGATGCTTTAATTCATTTGGCGTGTATCTCCAATGATCCGAGCTTTGATTTAAATCCAGATCTTGGAAAGTCCATTAATTATGATGCATTCCCGGGCATTTTAAATGCATTGAGGGAAAGTTCAATTCGCCGATTCATTTATGCATCCAGTTCAAGTGTCTATGGAGTGAGCGAGGAGCCAAACGTGACAGAACTCACCCCATGCGTGCCTCTGACGGATTACTCAAAGTATAAATTATTGTGTGAAGATCTTCTTCAGGATGCAAATCTTAGGGATTGTATTTATACAATTATCCGTCCTGCGACCGTATGTGGTTATGCGCCTCGTTTGAGATTGGATTTAAGCGTAAATATTTTAACAATTCATGCGTTGGTGACAGGTGTCATTAAAGTTTTTGGTGGAAGCCAGCTTCGTCCGCATATGCCCATCCAAGATATGGTTGGAGCTTATCTGACGTTGTTAGAAGCCCCGTCTAAAAAAATAAATAGGGAAGTCTTTAATGCGGGATATGAAAATCGTTCAATTATGAATACGGCTGAACTCATTCGGGATGAATTATTGGCGATTGGTTTTAAAAAAATTGATATTGATGTCCAGAGTACCAATGACCATCGGTCTTATCATATTGATTCATCCAAAATCGATAACGTTTTGGGATTTAAGGCCAGGCATACCTTGAAGGAAGCCATTTCAAGTTTGGTGGATGCTTACCGAAGTGGGAAAATCATAAATCCCATGGAAAATACATTCTATTATAATATAAAACGAATGAATGAGATCCATTTGAAATAGAGGATATAAAAATGAAGGGAATTTTATTGGCATGGATATGTTTAATGGGAGCATTTGGGATTTCTTTGATCGGATTGCGTCTGTACTCAGGGAAAAAATATTACAAAGTATTTAGGAACGTGTTTCCGTTGGCAATTTTAGCCTATGTCTGGATTTATGGTTCGACATCTTCAATATCTCCCGATTCTGGATTTTTTTCGGTGGATTTCTTGAATGGTCTATTGTGGGTGTGCTTAATCTTTCACTTATTTTGGGACGGGATGTATATGTTTTTTGTAACCGGATTTTCGACGGGGATACTGGGAGCATTATTCAAGAATCGCAAGGCGGGGATGACAGAATGTGAAATTTTAGAAAG
>CAZDSE010000272.1:0-3164 GCA_964507905.1 uncultured bacterium
GGACCGACCAATTCCATATAAATATCCCAATCCTATGGCAATGGGTTTATTTCTTGGTAAATCTACTCCTGCGATTCGAGCCATCCTTTTAACTCCTTCTTTGGATCACCCTTGTCTTTGCTTATGTTTCTGATTGGGGCATAATACACGAACAACATTTTTTCGCCGAACTACCTGACATTTGGCACAAATTTTTTTTACAGAGGCACGTACTTTCATAAATCCTTTCACGTATATAGCAGAAACCCCGTATTATATTGACATTACTTCGGAAGTCAACTTATTTTCTACTTTTACTTCTCTCTATAAACGATTCTGCCTTGTGTTAAATCATAGGGAGAAAGCTCAAGTCTGACTTTATCACCGGGCAGTATTTTAATATAATGCATCCGCATTTTACCCGAAATATGCGCCAATATGGTCTTACCATTACTCAAAAGCACCTTAAATCGTGCATTGGGTAGGGTTTCTAAAACCTTTCCTTCTACTTCGATCGCATCTTCTTTAGGCATTGTGATCTCCCATAGCTGTTAATACCTCAGGTCCCTGAGATGTTACAACAACTGTATGCTCAAAATGAGCCGATAAACTTCCATCGACAGTGACCGCTGTCCAACCGTCATCCAATATTCGAACGGCAGGATCTCCCTGATTCACCATCGGTTCAATCGCAAGCACCAATCCTTCTTTTAAAATAACCCCTTGTCTGGGCTCTCCAAAGTTTGGAACGGGTGGATCCTCATGCAATGCTTGACCTATTCCATGCCCCACAAATTCACGGACGACAGAATAGCCATGCTCTTCCACATAAGCCTGCACAGAACAAGAAATATCTGACAAGCGATTGTTCATCTGCACTTTGTCGATGGCCTTCCACAAAGACTCTTCGGTAACTCGAATCAAGTTTGAAGCCTCTTTTGAAATTTTACCCACCGGAACTGTCACGGCTGCATCTCCAAAATACCCTTCAAAAATGACACCAAAATCCAAACCTATAATATCCCCTTCTTTTAATATTCGTTGGGCGGATGGAATCCCATGAACGACTTCATCATTGATAGAAGCACATAAACTATGCCGATATCCTTTATACCCTTTAAATGCAGACGTTACCTTAAATTTTTCTATCATTCGATCTGCCACTTGATCCAAATATAATGTCGAAACGCCTTCCTTAACCTGGGTTTTTAATTCTTGTAGAATAGTAGCGACAATTTTCCCACTTTTTTTCATTTTTTCAATTTCTCGAGATGTTTTATAGATAATCATGATTTTAAAGACAATAAAATTCTGTCAAAGACCGACTGAACAGATCCCTCACCATGAATTTCCTTTAAGAGTTTAAGTTTTCTATAATAATCCAAAAGAGGAAGCGTGAGCCGTCGATATTCCTCAAGCCTTTTTTCAATGGTTTTCCTTTGATCATCTTTTCTTTGAATCAATGTACCGCCACATTGATCACAGAACCCTTCTTTTTTGGACGGACTAAATTCAACGTGATACATTTTTGCACATGATTGACAAGTTCGCCTTCCTTCCAATCTCAAGATGACATCCTTTTCTTCAACACTGAGAGACACAACCTTTTCAATGGATGTGATTTTATTTAATGCTTCTGCTTGTACTTTGGTCCTTGGAAAGCCATCCAAAATAAAACCATTTTTACAATCTGAACTTTTTAAGCGATTTTCAATAATTCCAACCACCACTTCATCTGGAACCAGTTTTCCCGCATTCATATACTCTTGTGCCTTTAATCCCAAAGCCGTTTTTTCCTCAATGGATCGACGGAGAATATCCCCGGTTGATATTTTTGGTATATTTAATTTTTCAACCAGCAGGTTGGCTTGCGTTCCCTTGCCCACTCCCGGAGGACCCAAAAGAATAAGTCTCATAAATGAATTTATGATCTTCGCCCTTTGAGGCGAACATCCTTCATAAATCCTTCATAGCTTTTTGCCAAAAGATGAGATTCAATTTGTTGAACGGTATCCAAAGCCACCCCAATGAGAATCAACAAAGATGTTCCTCCAAAATAAAATGGAACATTGGCTTTCGAATAAAGAAATGAAGGAAGAATACAGACCAGCGACAAATAAGCCGCTCCTCCCACTGTCACTCGACCCAAAACATGATCAATATAATCCGCGGTATTCTGACCGGGTCGAATGCCGGGAACAAATCCCCCCCATTTTTTAAGATTTTCTGCGATGTCATCTGGTTTAAATACAACTGCCGTATAGAAAAAAGTAAAAAATACAATCAGACCGACATATAAAATATTATATGAAAGAGAACCCGGACTCAAAAAACCCTGCATGTTACTCAAGAATGGAATCGTAATAAAGGTGGCCAGAGTGGCCGGAAACATAATTAATGACGACGCAAAAATAGGCGGGATCACCCCCGATGTATTGATTTTAAGTGGCAAATGCGTTGCCTGACCTCCAAACATTTTTCTTCCCACAATCCGCTTGGCATATTGAACGGGAATCCTTCGTTGTGCAGTTTCCATAAAAATAATACAGGCGACCACTACGACCATAAATGCCAATATCAATAGGAGCTTAATTGCACTCCACTCACCCGTTTTAACGTAATGAATGGAATTCATAAACCCTGAAGGGATGCTGGCAGCGATTCCAGCAAAGATGATGAGAGACGTTCCATTTCCAATCCCTCGTTCACTGATTTGTTCACCCAGCCACATAATAAAAGAAGTTCCAGTGGCCAAAGTAATCATGGTCATAAGTCGAAAAGCCAATCCCGGATGAAGCACGACAGAAGCCCCACCGGGTGCTTGAATATTTTCCAGTCCTACGCTAATTCCATAACCCTGAATAAAACACAGAAGAACCGTACCATAACGCGTATATTGGGTTATTTTTTTTCTCCCAAGTTCTCCTTCTTTAGACAGTTGCTCCAAATGCGGAACAACGACTGTCAAAAGCTGAAGAATAATCGATGCACTGATATACGGCATGATTCCCAGAGAGAAGATTGAAAATCTTTGCAATGCCCCCCCCGAAAAGAGATTAAAAAAACCAAAGATTGTCCCCTGGGCCATTTTAAAAAATACATTCAACGCTTGAACATCAATGCCTGGGGCAGGCACAAAGACACCAATGCGATACACTGCCAAAAGTGCAATCGCGATTAAAATT
>CAZDSE010000273.1:0-645 GCA_964507905.1 uncultured bacterium
TAGCTTATTCTTCAAAAGATCTTCTAAAATATTTCCACTCTCCTCAGGTTGTTTTTCTTCTCCCTCTGGAGCTTTTTGTTTGGGAGTTAGAATTTTCTCGAATACCCCTTGAACGGTATTGGTAAACACTTTGCCCATGTCGGGCAACGGGACAGGATTGGAGAGAGTGCCTTTCACTGTAAATGGGATTTGTTTTTGGTCATTTTCTTTCGCAGCGAGATAATAAATTCCTTCATAATCCAAAGATCCATCAAACCCGAGACTTCCTCCACATTTTAAGAGGTGGCTTTTCCCTTGTAAAGAGATGTCTGGAGTGGTGAGTTTTTGATTTTTAATAATAAGCGATGTTTGAAATAGTGTGTATTCATCGCTGAGAGAGATATCTGGGGCGATTTGGCTAATGATGGGGATGTCTCGAATGGCATCTGTTAAATTAAAAATTTTAAAATATCCATTCTGCGATGTGAATTTGCCTTTGCCTTGGATAGACTCTTTGATTTTATCTCCCGAGAGGCCCCTCATGGACACATTGAGATCTGTGTCTACGGTTCCAGAGAATTTTCCGGAGAGTTTGCTTTTTTGAGATTCTAAAAATTTATCCATGTTGAGATGGTCCAAATTGAGCTGAACATCGATGGTGGGGTC
>CAZDSE010000273.1:655-3154 GCA_964507905.1 uncultured bacterium
AAGGGGCGCCATGGTGACGATGTTATTTTTTAAATCTAGAGATGCGGATACATTCCAAAATCGAAATGTTTTATACGCTGCCTTGGTGATGTCAACTTTCCCTGTGAGATTCAGACGTTTTGTGAAAGAAGCTTCGTTGGTCTTGGGAGACTTCTTTTTGGGGCGCTGATTTTGTTCTTGAGATGGGTCATCACCTTCTGGATTCTCTTCGTCGAACGAATTGAGAGGGGGAACATATTCTAGTGCGGGCGATTTTAGTTCGAAATTAATATTTAAGGGCTGGGTCGGATCGGTTAAGACCCCTTGAAGTTTTCCATCCAGTCTCATTTGCCCGGATAAATAATTCTTTTTAATGAGAGGGCTCAAAGGAGCCAGCTCATTAAATGAAAATGATGTTGTCTGAAAATTAACATCAAAATTGGGTTTACTCAAAATATGGGTGGCTCGTCCCTTAATTTCTGCCATGAACTTTTGGAGCGTGAGCTTTATGGATGTAATGAGAAGACTGCTCTCCTTGGAGTCTACGTTTAAGTCAAGCGTGAGGGGGAGTTTGGCTTTTTTATGTAATATATCTTGGTAGCTAATGTCCATGTGCGTTAGATTCATATTCCCTTTGACTGTCAAGGCCGTTAGTTTTTGTTTGTCATATTGGATTTGAGACGTGAGATCGAGCGTGAATGGACCTTCAAGAGCCATGGTTTTGGATTTAAATAAGGCCTTTGGCAAATCACCATGGATCTGATTTAAGTTTATTCCTCCGCTCAGACGAAGGTCTTTAATCCCTGAGGCTGGCCAATAAAGTGCAATCCGTTTCAATTGGGCGTCCCCAGTAAAGGGATGTTCGATGGTCGGAAAAAACTGATTCCAGTCAGACAACTGAAACGTGTTTGAGTCCAAATAAAATATGATGACTCGTTTTTTGGGATTGTTCCATTCAGCGATTTTTCCAGATGATGAAATATCCATATTGTGAAAAGCCACGTTAAACTTGGAAAACTCTAAAGTATTGCCATTCAGAGATATATTTCCATCCAGTCTACATTTTTTTTGACTGGGTTTCGTAAAGAGTTTTCCCTTTTGAATTTTGGTATCTGTGAGGTCCGCAGTATAGGAAAGGCCAATATTTTTTATTTTTTTTCCTTCCATTTTAAACGTAGAATTGGCAGATATTCGCATGGGGCCTTCCAGAGACCACTCTTGCTTTTTGAGAAGTTCAGGATTTAGTTGCAGCGTTCCTTTTTCGATGATGGCTTTGCCCTCAATGGCCAGGCTTGAAATGTCTTTGGGGTTTCCAACGATTGTCACATGAGGGATCGAGGCAAATGCCTCCAGTTGAAATGGAAGTTTGGGAAGAAAGGGAGTTAAAATTTTCGTAGAAAATTCATTGGATGAGAGATCCAAAGCCATATTCATTTTTTCACCGAGATCAATATGGCCTTCGAGTTTTGCTTTAAGTTCATCAAAAGAAATTTCGGAGTCAGACAAGATCCATGAGGACTCCTTGGTCGTGAGATTTACTTTAAATTTTAGAGATTGATCGGGTGATTTATAAGTTTTCTTCCCCATTTGAATAGAAGTGGAGCTAAGGTCGGCAATAAAATCCTGAATGGTCAGTTCTTTAATCTTTTTATCTTCATAAAGAAATTTAACTTTGGATTGAAATTGAGCGCTGCCATCGAGAACGATATCCAACGCTTTCAGTCGTTCATTGACAAAGCTGGGTATCGAGCCTGAGAGATGGTGTATGTCCAACGTGCCCTGAGCCCAAGTGAGGTCAAATGGACTGAGGCTGCCTTTACCATGCAGTGATGAATCCACATCCGACTTAAATGGGAGAGGAGATCCTTCTGGTGTCTTAATCTGGGCATCGCCATTGAATTCAAACGTCGGAATGTCTGCGGCCCAATTACAGTTGGCTTCCTTAAATTTTAATGAGCCAATTGATTGATCGAGTTGAAATGAATCAAAAGAGAGGATTTTATTTTCATATTTTCCATCCATCGAAATCAGAAGTTTTTCATTCGCATTTTTTGTAATCCATTTGGTTTTGATGAGCAATGCATTCAAATTGGTATTATTGCTAAACTGCAAGCCGGATTTTGATAGAAACGGATTATTGATCGTCCATGCGGTTTCAAAAGTTCCTTTAAGTAAAGTTTCTCCATATTCAAGGGTGGGTGTATGGGCCTTCAGTGTGACACGAATGGGATCAATCAGTGACCAAGGGCCGAACTGAAATTGAATTTGGTCCAGGTATGAGGTGGATTTTCCAAAGGGGGTGTAGTCAAGATTTCCATTTTTTATTTGAAGTTCATATGTACTGCGGACCAAGAATGAACCCACCATTCCCTTGGGAAGATGCTCTCGGATGGATTTGGCTTGAACGGGCTCGGTTTCAACTGTTGGGAGTACTGTCTCTCCAGATTTGTTTTTGAGTTCTAAGATATTTAGAAGTTTTTCTTCATTCTCGAGTGCAATTATTTTTGGGCTTTGGAGGAT
>CAZDSE010000274.1:0-2696 GCA_964507905.1 uncultured bacterium
CTTTCAATTTCAGAATATATTTTCCGAAATGCTGAAGAGGTTAATTGCTGAAACACAAAATAAAACGCAACCCCAATCAAAAGCGAAATGATGAGAGACTTTAACAAAAGCTGGGTTGTTTCATTCGATGTCAGACCAATCCCATCGATGTTAAATACGGCTTGAACAATGGCTCCCACCACATCTTTGTCTTCTTGGGATGAATAAAGATAAATGGGCTGAGAGATCAACACTTCTCTTTCATTTATTTTTTCGATCATTAATTTTTTGGCTTCGGATCCGCGCAAGAAGGGCCCCCGATTGTCGAGGGGTAAGTCCAATCGCTCAGATGGAGCAATGACCCGCTTGGTTTGTGGATTGATAATATTGACAGATAGAATTCGCTCTTCTTGATAGGCGGAATCCACGTTCAAATTTAAATTATCCGAGACCAAAATTCCGTTTTTAAGATTTAAATTCTTTTGATTGGTCTGGGCCAACTGCTTTGCAATAAACTCAGCGCGCTTCAATGCCTCCGTCTGGAGTTTGGTTTTGGTTTCGTCCAATAACGGCGGAATAGACACGCTAAAGTTCACCGCGATAAATCCAAAAAAGATAAGCAGAGCCAAATATTTCCACTCCACGTGCTGAACAACGGAATTTAAAATCGGATCATACCAAGATTGTTTGTTTTGAACGCGGACTTTGGGGGCTGGCTTTTCAAAATGCGGTGTGGGTGCGCGTTTTGTTAATCGCAATTCCAGAATAATGTCTTTAAACGATATTCGATCCCCCGCTTTTATGTCTTTCCGTCGAATCATCACCCCATTCACAAACGTGCCGTTTCGGCTTTCCAAATCTTCGATGGTTACTTTTCCTTGAGAGACCATTAAAATGGCATGACGTTTTGATATAATGTCTGAATTAATATGGATATTACACTCGCTACTTCGGCCGATCATGTAATTGCCGTCTTCCAGTTGAAATTCCTTATTGGGTTCAGGGCCACTCAACATCAAAAGTTTAAACATGATTGCCTCCCGTAATCGACAAGACTTGTCCTTTTTGTAAGTTTAATTTGGCGATACTTCCAGCCGGTGTCTCAACGGCTTTTTTGGCTGTCCAATGAATCCCGCTCACCCGATTGGGATTTAAATTCGAATACAGCGCAATAATTTTATTGCTGCGATCTAAAAAAATAACATCAATGGGAAACTTCATAAAAAACGTATGAATGGATGTGCAGGGATCTAAAATTAAGGCCTCTTCCGATAATAAACCAGTCGTTCCCAATAGCCCTTTTAATCTTGAAAAAAGTGTATTGGCTTCCATCGCCTTGGAAAATAAAATTTCATGATCTCTGCAAATCATAACCATCTCCTATAAGCCTCCCAAAATTCCGCTGGCTCCCCCTGCGAAGAAAAACTGATGTAAAAATTTTGCAATCATGGGCCCCAAAACCACAATAAAAACGGCTGGCACAATAAAAAATATAAGTGGAAACAATATTTTTTGTGCCGCTTTGGCACCCGCTTTTTCTGCACGGATAAACCGTTCATTTCTAATTTGTTCAGATTGGGCTCTCAAAACCGTGCTGATACTGGCCCCCATCTGATCTGCGGTGACCAACACGGAAACGATCGATGATACTTCTGTCATGTTGACTCGGGTCGCCATATTTCTGAGCGATTCAGCGCGGGTTGACCCCAACTTTAATTCTTGTAAAACGGTTTTTAATTCGTCTATCAAAGGACTTGGTTTTGCTTTTTCAACCACTCTTTGAATCGCCCCCATAAAATCCAATCCCGCTTCGGTACATAGACTTAAAAGATCAATGACAAATGGGATTGCGTTTCTAATTTTTGTGTGGCGGTCTGTAATCAGTCCTCGGATCCAAATGTCCGGGAAGAAATATCCGCCAATTCCAAATGCCAATATTAAGATTAAGGGATTTCCCACGTTTAGAGTCAGGTTATAAGTGAATGCCACCAGTGGAAGGGCAAATACCAAAAGAACTTTCATGCCGATATACTCGTCAGGAGACAATTCCCCCACCATTCCGGATTGCGTGATTTTGAGTTTGACCGTTTTTCTAAAGTTATCGATCCGAAAACTTTCAATGGAGGGGAGCAAATACGTCCGAATGATGGGCAGACACAGTTTTAGAATCAAGGACTGAGACACGCCGGCCGATGGCAACAGTCGTCCCCGTTGACCCTGCCCCCCAACCTTAAAAAACTGGTAGGCCACGATAAACATGGCAACAAAAATAAGCGCATATGCCCCAATCAACATAGACATTCCCCTTCATCACGCTTATCGGAACGTTGGGGGGGGAGCATTAGGAGCATATTTCTGGAAAGAAATAGAAGATATTATTGACGAAGATAGACGATAACCTCAACCTTCCACGGTCTGAATTTTCTGTGGGAGCAGACTCGTCTATTTTTTCATTTTTTCAAAAAATCAGGGGTTGTAATCGACAGCCATCAATATGGTGATTTTTTTCGAAGCTCTTTTTCAGATTCGAGGATTTTATCAATTCTTTGGTCTATCTCTTCTTGTGTAAGATTCGGATGTTTTTTCTGCCACTTTTTCATCTGATCTTCAGCCCATTTTCGTTGCGGTGGATCATCCCAATCAAATTCAAGAAGGTCTTTAAGATCAGGTGCCATTTTAACAGTACGACCATCCTCTAAAGTATACGTATCATTATT
>CAZDSE010000274.1:2706-3153 GCA_964507905.1 uncultured bacterium
GCAGATTTTTTCTATCATTATTTATTTTCAGGTCGGTATTGTCGCGAGATGATTTTCCCGAGGTGCGCACTGACGTCTTTTTCTCTAATTTTTGATTGTGTGTAGTATCCATCGATTAAGATCCTCCTATAAACTTCAATGATTTTTGGTTTTTCATTAGGATGTAGTTTGAGATCACCCGTTTCAAAGAGTCCCTTATAAAGAAAAGCAGCATGGCAAAATAATTTTCTAAGCCGTGCATTATTGAAATATTTTTCATACTCTTTGTCTACGTCCCACTTATAATAACGCCCTTCATATTCCTCATCAACCTGTTTTTTATCCTTGAGCCATTGCTCTTTAATGGCTTTGAGTTCTTCATCCGTGTAGTGAGTCGCAAATTTTCCCATAAATTATATTCACCCTTGAATGTCTGTATCTTATGAGGACAACTTATTCAATGGAAAA
>CAZDSE010000275.1:0-830 GCA_964507905.1 uncultured bacterium
GTTGCTGAAAAAAAATTAAAAAGATTACTGAGGATATTTTTAATTTGTACAACACACAAAAAGATGGAATTTATTGCCTATTTTTATACCATCTCAGAGATGGTATAAAAATAGGCAAATTTCCAAACAAAAAAGAGAAAAAGCAAAAAAGATCCTTAATAATCTTTTTTGCTTTTTCCCTCTCTTTCTCCAGCATTTACTCCACCCGAAACAAAGTTCTGACTGACACTCCCAGGACTTCTGCGGCTTTCGCTCTATCTCCGTCATACAGTGCCAATACTTTATGAACATATTCTCTTTGAAATTGTTTTTGGGCGTCTTTTAAGGTTTGAATGGATTTGGATGAACTTCTGACATCGATATCACTGGCCTTTATTTCATCCGCGCTTGAAAATACCAATGCACGCTTAATGACATTTTCCAATTCTCGAATATTTCCCGGCCATTCATAATGAAGAAGTTTTTCTTGAGCTTCTTTTGTGAAATATTTATTTGGGCTGGCCAGTCCCTCTTTATATTTATCTAAGAAAAACTGAGCCAGAGTTAAGATATCTCCCTCCCGCAAGCGAAGTGGCGGGATTTGAAGAACCACTTCATTGAGCCTGTGATATAAATCTTCGCGGAATTTTCCCTCTGAAATCAATTTTTCAATATCTTCATGTGTGGCGGCAATGATTCGGACATCCACAGAAATTTCTTTGACATCGCCCACCCGGTCAATGACTTTTTCTTGAAGCACACGCAGGAGCTTCACTTGAAGTGACATCGGCATTTCTGCGATTTCATCCAAAAATATCGAAGCAATTTCATTCGAGCGTAGCTTTGCGATG
>CAZDSE010000275.1:840-1499 GCA_964507905.1 uncultured bacterium
CATTGGCATATTCGAATTTTCCGATTTTATCTTGAGTGGCATCGGTAAATGCCCCCTTTTTATGCCCAAATAAAATACTTTCCAAAAGATTTTCAGGAATCGCCCCACAATTAATGGCCACAAATGCATGATCCGCTCTGACACTTTGTCTGTGAATTTCTCTGGCGATGAGTTCTTTTCCCGTTCCCGTTTCTCCCAAGATTAAAATAGACAAATCCAATGGAGCCACCTTTTTTACTTTTTCCAACACCGATTCAAGCGCGTTACTGGTTCCAATGATCTTTACGTGATCGACCGTCTCTTCTAATTTTTCAATCCGCTCTCTGGTTTGCAAAATGAATGATCCCTCAGATAATAAAATTTGCACCATTTGTACCGTCAATGGATCAAAAAATCCCTCGGCCGTATGACTCCCCAAATACAAAAGACCCATAAGCTTGCCTTGATTGACCATGGGAAAGCATGCGATCGAAGAAAGTTCTAATCGATGAATGGAATGCGACCCTTTTAATTCCGGCTGAATGGGTAAATTATCCAATACCACTGGACTTAATGTTTCTTGGACACGATCCATCACCGAGTGACTCAGATCTTTTAAACTTTCTTCAATGAGAGCTTCATGCACCGCCCATGATGCAATCACTTTGGGTTTGGGATCG
>CAZDSE010000275.1:1509-3084 GCA_964507905.1 uncultured bacterium
AAGCCTTTATTGGATTTTGTAATTTCAACCAGCAGTTCCAAAAGTTTGTGAAGAATTACTTTGGAACTTTTGGCTTCATTTAATGTCTGACTAAATTTATAAAATGCCTGGTAATGCTTCAATACCCCTTCATCTTGTTTGGGCTGAAATGCTTTTTTTGAAAAAATAAATTTTGAGTTTTCAATTTCAAACACATCGTAAGAAGTGAGATCCACACTTTGCTTCTTTTTTCCCTGGTGGATCACATAGGAATGAGGAGTAACACCCAATACTTGATATGACTTATTTTTTTCTACCAATTGAAAATAAATATTTTTATTAGACGGAAAGAAAAAATCTGCCCCTTGGGCAGGCCCAATCGTTGTGATCTTTTTTTGAAGTGCTGCTTCCTTTAATGACCCATCATGGGTAATTTGAATCAAATACGCCATATATCATGATCCCTTTGCAATATTGATGCGCGATGTTTCTCCTTTTTTAAGTTTAATCATCGCTTGAATATCTTTAAATCCTTCTTTTTTAAATCGAACCCGGTGAGGTCCGGGCTTCAGACGAATGGTGTTGTCTTCATCCAACACAATATATTTTCCATCGATATAACAATGCGTATCGGGATCCATATTGATCTCTAGATACGCCCAATCTATTTGACGTTTGGATATGGGTTTATTCGCAGATTCGCCAGATCCGATTACAGAATTCGATGCAGAAATATTTTCGAGAAGCTTTGGATTTGGCACATTTTCTGAAGACACTTTCAGGGAAGTTGATTTATTATTGATAGCAGAAATGTCAGATCGGTTGAAATTGAATAACCATATGCCAAACGAAATGAACACCACCCCCAACACTCCCCCAACCCAATAGGGAACCCTTTTCCTTTTGGATAGATTCGCCAGTTCGTTCTGAACTGTCTCATTGCTTGGATCATATTCTAAAATTCGATTCCAGTGTTCGCTGGCCCCTTGAAAATCCTTCTTTTTAAATGCATCACGCCCTTTGGACAACCATAACTGACCGACCTGTTTGACAAATAAATCCTCGGTTCCTTTTGGATTTTTAAAAAAATCCAAAAGACAGATATTTTCACAATCTTTTAGAATCTTTAAGAGTTCATATCGAAATTCCCAGGCTTTTTGAAAGCGAAAATTTTTATCCCCATGCAGAGCCTTCAATAAAATCGTCTCCAATTCTAAAGATATTTTGGAAGTATATTGAGACGGTTTTTTAAATCTAACATTTAATATCTTTTTTAAAACCACCGACTGATCATCATCAAAAAATGGAAGTTCCCCAGTCACCATGCGATAGAGTAATATTCCCACCGTAAAAATATCCGATCTCTCATCCACAGAATCTCCAATGGCCTGCTCTGGGGACATATAAAACGGAGAACCAATGAGTTGTCCTGTTAACGTGAGGCATTCACGATCCATGATTTTGGCTATGCTAAAATCAGCAAGTTTCACTTGTCCGTCGGTATTAATGATAATATTTTGAGGTTTGATATCGCGATGAACAATTTTTTTAGAATGCGCATGCTCCAATGCAGCCAAAATTTCAGCCACAATGACA
>CAZDSE010000276.1:0-3070 GCA_964507905.1 uncultured bacterium
GGTTCCCCCACTTGTAAAGATCACTTCTTGCGGGTCAATTTTAAGTAATGCCGCCACATGTTCTCTCGATTCCATGACCGCTTTTTGGGATTCTCTTCCTGCCCAATGAATGCTAGACGGATTGCCATAGGCATTTTTTAAATATGGTAGCATTGCCTCATAAACTGCAGGTTTTAGAGGTGTCGTGGCGTTATAATCCAAATAAATTTTTCGAAAGGACATGTTTGATATGATTACACCAAGTTATTTAAAATGTCATCCAAAGGCATGGGGCTATTTTCCCTTGTAAAGTATTATCTATTTTCCTATAGTTCCGTCTATGGATCAGATTAAAGCCAAAATCAGAGACATTCCGGATTTCCCAAAAAAAGGGATTGTCTTTAAAGACATCACTCCTGTTTTGAATGATCCCAAATTATTTCGTCGGGTCATTGATATTTTTTCTGAGAGATACTCCGGAGATAAAATCGACAAAGTGGTGAGCGTTGAATCGCGTGGATTTATTTTTGGATCGGCCATTGCCTATCAGTTAAATGCGGGGCTAACGGTTGTTCGTAAAACAGGAAAGCTTCCTCATAAGACCATCAAAAAATCATATGACTTAGAATATGGGACAGATCACTTGGAAATTCATGAAGACTCCATTAAGCCCGGTGAAAGAATTCTCGTGGTCGATGATTTACTGGCAACCGGAGGTACTTGTGACGCCACGGTTCATTTGGTCGAGCAATTGGGTGGAAGCGTAGTGAGTCTTGCATTTCTCATTGAACTTTCGTTTCTCCATGGACGAGAAAAACTCAAAAAGTACGACGTATTTTCGATTATCCAATATTAAGATCTAAAAACATATTCAAATCCAACGCCTGCTCACCATCACAGAGGGCGCGAGATGGATCGGGATGGACTTCAACCATGAGGCCATCGGCACCCGCGGCCATGGCGGCTTTGGCAAGGCTCGGAACATAAAAGACTTTTCCGCTGGCGTGAGATGGATCCACAATAATCGGAAGATGCGTTTTGGATTTAATAAATTGAATGGCACTTAGATCTAATGTATTTCTGGTTTCTGTTTCAAACGTCCGAATCCCCCGTTCACAAAAAATAATATTTGAATTTCCTTTTTGTGCCACATATTCAGCGGCGAGCAACCATTCTTCGAGTTTCATCATCATGCCTCGTTTTAAAAGAACCGGTTTTCTTTGTGTGCCCACTGCTTTTAACAATTCAAAATTTTGAGCATTTCTGGATCCGACTTGAAGAATATCGACATATTCTGAAACCAATGGCACATGCTCCGGAGACAATACTTCACTGATACAATTCAAATTATAATCGTGGCTCACATCTCGTAACATTTTAAGCCCCTCCTCTCCCAGCCCTTGAAAGCTATAGGGAGAGGTTCTGGGCTTAAACGCCCCTCCTCTTAAAAAATTCCAGCCTTTTTTCTTTATCGTGGAAGCAGTGAGTTCTAAAGATTCTTTGGTTTCAATCGCGCAAGGACCTGCGATTAAAATTGGATGAGAGCTCCAAGCAAACGACGGACGAATTCGAGAAATCAAAAGATCATTCATGGAAGATAGTTTAGAGGATTTTCGGCGTCGGATCCACGACGAATTTCAAAATGAAGATGGGGGCCTGTGGACCGTCCGGTGGACCCCACTCGAGCCACCAATTGTCCGCGTTTTACGCGCTGTCCTTTTTTAACCAGTAGTTTTGATGCATGCGCATACACTGTTGAAAAACCTCCGCCATGGTAGACAATCACAAGCTTCCCATACCCAGGTTCGATCCCACTATAAATCACTTTTCCAGAAGCCGCTGTTTTAATCGGTGTACCAGACGAACCCAGAATGTCAATTCCGGAATGAAAACTTCCCCAGCGCCTGCCATATTTAGACGAAACCGCACCATGAATGGGCCAAGTAAATCGGCTGGTGGGCGTATATGCCGTCTTTTTTAAAGGGACTTCATCAGAGTCCGGATTTTCCTTTCGTTGAGTCAGCTTAATCTGAGGGTCATTGGGCAAATATTTGGATATATCGGACCAATTATTGTGTTCGGCCAATTCTTGAGAATCCACTTGATACCGATGGGCCAGCCGATCCAGCGTTTCTCCCTTTCGGAGTGTATGCTGCTCTTGAACTGGCAGGTATGCACAATGGGTTAAAAAAAGAAAAAATATAATGAAATCTTTGACCTGCATATTTCAATTACTGTATCGGCTAAATTCTTTGGGGAGTTGAGCTACAAAACCAATTTTACCACAATAAATCCCAAAATAAAGAGGGCAAAAAATATAAGTGTTAAGAGGTTAAAATAGCGGTCAATGAACACCCGAATGGGTTTTCCAAATTTATAGATCAAAAGAGCGACCAAAAAAAACCGAGCAGATCGACTTAAAGCAGAGGCCACGACAAATACCCAAAAATGGATATCAAAAGCACCCGATGCAATTGTAAATAATTTATAAGGAATGGGGGTAAATCCCGCAATGGCCACCGCCCACGCATCATACTTTTGAAAAAGCGCTTGAACCACTTGGTATTTGGCCTCCAAGCCATACATTTTTAAGATCGGCCATCCAACAAGTTCCATCAGATAAAATCCAATGCCATACCCCACTATGCCCCCTGCAACGGATGCAATTGAAGATATCAACGCATACCAGAAGGATCGGAGTGGCTTTGAAATGCTGAGCGCAATTTGAAGAACATCCGGAGGAACGGGAAAAAATGAGGACTCAGCAAAGGAAATGGCCGCCAGTGCATAGGATCCATATCTTGTTTCTGCCCAACTTAGGACCCAATCGTATAAATTTCTGAATATCTTCATGACTTTTTAAATCTCCACTTTTTAATTTTTTGTAATGTCTCATGGTGAGTGGCGTCAATATGAAGGGGTGTAATGGAAACATATTTTTCGTCCACTGCCCGACAGTCCGAATCCGAAGTTTTGTCATAGCCCAAATATTTTCCACCCAGCCAATAATAATTTTTTCCACGGGGATCTTTTTGTTCAATGATGGTATCATCGTAATATCGAAACCCGGTTTTGACGACCCGAAAGCCCC
>CAZDSE010000277.1:0-3058 GCA_964507905.1 uncultured bacterium
AAAAGCACTTGCTTGGGAAGACCATGTTTTAAAATGAGGCTCGCCACTTGAATTGCAATGTGCGTTGCTATTGAAAAATCAATCCCATTGTCTCTGGAGTGAAGGTCCAAGGAAATGGCCATCGCCGGAATATTTAAAAAAGTAGCCTCTCGGGCCGCAGCAACCGTCCCCGAATAATGAATATCATTCCCCAAATTGGGGCCCTGATTGATTCCAGACACAACGAGATCCACTTTTTTCTTTTTAAAAAGTCGCTTCACGGCCAAATAGACACAATCGGCTGGGGTCCCATTGATGGCATAATACCCGAGTTTCAGTTGCTCCAATCGAATGGGTTTATGTAGGGTCAGCGAATGTCCGGTGGTGGAGCGTTCTTGTGAGGGTGCAACGATCGTGACTTTGCCCAGTCGTTTTAAGCCTTCGGCCAATGCGTGAATGCCCGGAGACAAAATACCGTCATCGTTCGTAACGAGAATATTGGGCATTTATTTTGTGGGCAAAAGCTTTGGCGTGGTGCCGTATTTTTTGATTCGTTTTTTTCGCTTTTTTCCAAGCTTAGACATTTTACGTAAGCGTTTAAGTTCGGTTTGTCGTGTGGGTGAAGACATATGTCCCTTCTATAACTTAAGTGGAAAGGCGTTGCAAGTCTATTTCGATCTGTGTAAAAATAGTCTCATTATGGACGCAAAGAATTGTTCTGAAAATGCAAAGGCTTTTCTTCAAGACGTTTTATCCACCGGTGAAAAGTGGTTGGCTGAAGAAATTAAAAAAATGTGTGAAAACGCTTCTGATGAAGAGGATTTTTTAGAAGAGGCTTCACTCTATTTGACTCGCTTGGAAATTAAAATCCGTACTCTAAAAGAAACCTCTGAAAAGCTGACGGGTTTATCAGAAAGTTAGCCGATAAGTTTACTTGTCGATTGGACGACAAATAAGCTTATTTGTCGATTGCAGACCCTGCTGGGTAGCGTTCTTGGTGAAATGCGTCGGGATTTAATGTGCTATTTTCATTGGCGATTTTTTCGGGGCAATCCGAACGACATTTATTGTACATGGCCCATGAATGGCCACGATCGACTTCCGAAGAACTTTTCTTAAGTAAATAATCTCTTTCGTGCCTGCAGCCCTCAAAACAAATCTTTTCGTCCTCTTTGATTTTGCTCTTGGTTGGGATATCAAATGGAAGAACTTTATTTACCGTATTATCAATCACATCTGCTGTGGGTTTTGGGGGGTTTAACTTCTCCATTTCATTGGCGGTTTCCTCATCGCGCGTCTGGGCGATTAAAATGCCCTGAGCGATCATAAAAAAACCAAAAAGCATGATAATTGCAATCTTGCCCTTCCATTGATTCATAAGCATCTGCATATGCCCCCCTTCATTTTCTAATGTGTCTTTAATCTTTTATACTTCCACCGCAGTGACAAAAAACGTTCAACAATTCACTCTCAATACAACCATTATAACCCGAAATATCGACGTGTCAAAGAGTGATTCCTTGCGGCGATTGGAGTGCTTTTTGGCGCGAGGAATATTATGCCGAAAAAAAATGTTCCTTTATGGATAACTTGGAATTTCCCCACGGGAAAGACATTTGAGGGATGGTCCTATTTTTTGAATCTTTCAAATAAAAAAATTCTTTGCGTCCCAGCATCTTTAAAAAATTTACAGCCCCTTTAAAATTGGTTACCGGCGTACAACACACATCCGACTCATTTCGGAAAAGCCCAATCCATTGCGCTTGCGTTTTGGATTTAAATAACTGGGACACTTTCTTCTTTAAATGCGCTAGTTTTGTGTCAGACAAATTGACCAAAGAAGATGTTGGAAAACCAGGAGCATCCGAAAGTGGCAGCCATGACTTCCACTCTTCTTTTGAAACCACTTCACAAAATCGATTCCAAAATTTGGGTTCAATGGCGGCCAGAGCCATGGCTTTTTTATCTTGGGTCTCATAGATGGAATAATTGAGATATTTCCCCGTCATGCGGTCGTCGCCCTGAAACATGTCTTCACCGGTTAAAAAATATTTCCCCAATACCATCATGAGAAGGACCATGGTTCCTGGCATCATGGCGCTATCGATAAAGAGTCCCTTTTTGGTTTTTCGTCTCAGTTCCAACGCAGCCAAGATAGAAATCGCAGGCATCAAACTTCCGCCCACAATATCCGAAAGCTGTGTCGGAAGCATGGGAGGAACTCCTCCCTTTTTGGGGACCATGCCACCCAAGACCCCACTTAAGGCCACATAATTAAGATCGTGCCCTGCGGCTTTCTTCATGGGGCCTGTGTGGCCGTATCCCGTAATGGCACAGTAAATGAGGCCAGGATTTATTTTTTTAAGCACATCGTATCCAATCCCCAGCCGATTTAAGACATCGGGTCTAAAATTTTCGACCAAAATGTCTGCGCTTTTAATTAACTTTAAAAACTTTTGCTTCCCCTGTTTTGATTTTAGATCCAAGAAAGTACATTTTTTATCTCTATTGAGCATCATGAAATATGAAGACAATCCCTTGTGAAACGGAGGAATTCTGCGATTCAAATCCCCGTACGGAGGACGTTCTATTTTGGTCACACTGGCTCCCAAATCGGCCAGCATCAAAGTGCACAGCGGCCCCGGGAGTAAATGACTCAAATCGACAATTTTTATTCCAGAAAGAGGTAGCATTTTTAGCCAATGTAACATAATTAGAAGGTACCTGGTACCTTTTTGATTAATTTTTCATCACGGTGACTGACACCTTTTGGCAAATTTCGTCGCTCTGGTTAACCAAAATTGTCACTTTCAAATTCAGATAGAGCCCACATAAGCTAAAAATTATATGTAAGACCTTGAAATCATTGGTGTCCAAAAATTGGTACGCCTCTTGCTATACATCTAATAAATGGACTTTAAAAGGATCATTGTCATTTATGCCATTGCGGTATTCGGGGCAGGATTTGCATCTGCTGAGGATCAAGACTTGGATTTACCCGAAGTAACCGAATTTAAACAAGCTGTCCAGTCAAAGCTAGACAAAGGCGAATATCTCTTCGCATGGAATCATTTGACCG
>CAZDSE010000278.1:0-281 GCA_964507905.1 uncultured bacterium
TGGTCGCACTCCAAGATCAAATCCAGCCACCTATACAGGCGTTTTTTCTATCATCCGAAAATTCTTTTCAGAACTTCCCGATTCAAAAGTCAGAGGATACAAACCCGGTCGATATTCATTTAATGTTGTGGGGGGACGATGTGAAACGTGTGGAGGGGCGGGGCTTATTAAAATTGAAATGCACTTTTTGCCCAACATGTATGTCCAATGCGACATTTGTAATGGCCAAAGATACAATCGAGTAACACTTGAGATCCGTTACAAAGGAAAAAATATTTCTG
>CAZDSE010000278.1:291-3052 GCA_964507905.1 uncultured bacterium
ATAAAATTCCTTCCATTAAAGACAAACTAAAGACATTAAATGAAGTGGGAATGTCCTATGTCCACATGGGCCAACAGGCCACCACATTATCCGGCGGAGAAGCCCAAAGAATTAAACTTTCAAAGGAGCTCAGCAAAAGAACATCCGGAAAAACTCTATTTATCTTAGACGAACCCACGACGGGTCTACATTTCGACGATATCCAAAAATTGATTTCAGTTCTTCAAAAATTGGTGGACCTGGGAAATACAGTCATTGTGATTGAACACAATTTGGATGTCATTAAAGTGGCAGACCATATTATTGATTTGGGGCCTGTGGGCGGTGAAGAAGGGGGACATATTTTGGCTGAGGGATCCCCGGAAAAAATCTGTGATATCCCCGCTTCATCCACCGGACAATACTTAAAGAAATATTTAAGTTAAATTTTTCCAACCAGTGTAAATGCCATGACCAGCGCATAAATCACAAGGGATTCAATCAGCGCCAAGCCAATGATCATGGGAACAAAAATTTTGTCTGAGGCTCCTGGGTTTCTGGCAATGCCTTCAAGAGCGGCAGCGGCGGCCTTCCCCTGTCCAAGCGCTCCTCCAAATGCTGCGATCGCAATTCCAAGACCCGCAGCCAAAGCGATCAAGCCTTTGGATGATGGATCAGAAGCTCCGCTTGCACCGTGCTCTTGTGCAAAGGCACAAGCGAGCATGACAAACTGACTTCCCACCAACGCACTCAATCCCAACCATATTTTTTTAACCATTGTTTTTTCCTCCTATATTTAATGATGGCTCTCTTTTGTAGTGGCCAACGATATATACACCATTGAAAGCAAAGTAAACACAAAAGCTTGAATAAATGAAACAAAAAGTCCCAAAAACATAAAAACCACAGGAACCCCAAGCGGCACAAAGTGTGAAAAGATATTTAAAACCAAATGATCCCCGGCAATATTTCCAAATAACCGCACACTTAAAGATGCCGGTCGAACCAAGTGACTAATGACTTCAATCACAAACATCAGGGGCGCTAACCATATGACGGGTCCCATAAAATGTTTTATATACCCAAATCCATGGGCTTTAAAGCCATGATAGTTATAGAACAAAAAGACGGTGAGCGAACATGCCACGTTCGTATTTAAATTATCTGTGGGGGGTAAAAATCCAGGAATTAGTCCCATGAGATTCGAAACAAAAATCTAAATAAACAAAGCTCCCAACAGCGGAAAAAACTTTTTACCATCGTGTCCCATAATGGTTTCACAAAGATTTAAGAGCTTATCCACAGCAAAATCGAACACGTTTAGAATAGATATCTTCGCTTCCGGAACCAAAACATCCCCTTTGATTTGCATGGATCTACGAACCAAAAAAGAAAAAATAAATAGAATGCCAAACACCAACATTGCTCCCGACACCCAGTGTGGGAGATTGGCCAGTCCAGGAATTAGTTGAAACCAAGTGAATCCGTGTTCCATAGTCGTCTTATAAACACTCCAAAAAAAGATATTAGCAAACTGGATAGTCCTACCAATATTCCCAAAAGATGACAATTAAAAACAATAACAACCACGGCCAAAACCCCAAACAAGATCATAAACTTAAGGAAAAGGAGCCCTGATAAGATAGCTTTATTTCCTTTACCAGAAAGAAGTCCCCGAACCAAAATCCGAAGAAGCCTAAAATTAATGGCTGCAATCGCAGCACCAATCGCAATGGATGTGGCCATCCAGGACGAATGATAGAACCCCAAAGCAGACAAAACGATTGCCACAACGACATTTATTTTCTCAACGGTAGAAAGACTTCCTTCTGTCATTTTAAAAGCTTTCTTGCATCGATAAAGAACTTAACCATGCCCAAAACAAATCCCAAAATGATTCCTAACGCCAACAACAGATTGTGGGCCCCCATTTTTTCATCAAAATACCGCCCCACAAAATACCCCACCACCACAAATGCCACCATTTCAAATACGAGCAGCGTCACCGTTGCGTATTTTCTGTAGTATCGGACGCGAAAATCTTCCTTTTTCACGTTCGAACGATAAAATTCTTATTGACCGTTGTCAATACATCCCCCCTTGAAAATCACCATTGAAAATTAAATGATAAGTGCTATACACATGCTTCTATTTAAAGGGGGTTAGAATGAACTATTTAATTTGCACACTCATCAGCATATTTTCCTTAATTTCTTCCCAGTCCAATGCCCTGGACTTAGTAGGAACCATTACCAAAGATCATAAAGATCATTCATTGGGTTTTGATCTCGCATTGGGAGATGAAAGTAGTGCTTATGATATTTTCGGCCGCACCGTTTATACCAAAGGATTTTATGAGGCTTCTCATTCCTTTAATGCCGTCACTGTAACAAAAAATGAAGCTCCGCTGAGCAATGGTGGCCTTATTAAAGTCTATCCCAAAGTTCGTGAACTTAATCACGTCACCTTGGCCGGGCTCTCGCTCCAAGGATCTTTTTTATCTGGCTGGTTTGATAAAGGTCTTTGGCTTCAAGATCTGTCTATAGGAAACGCTCAATCTCAAGGGTGTTTGGATTACAATTCTTGGTCTGGAAAGTATTCATCTCAAGGTCCCTGCTCATTTGGAGATTTTCTCATTCAAGCTTTAAATGGCCCTACCGTTTTTGATTATGATTATTTCTTTGTGGATAACGTCATGCATCTTTCAATGGCGTTTGGCGATCTTTCTCTAAACGGCACCGTCATCTACTCAAACACCTACGGCACCAAAAGAACGCACGAA
>CAZDSE010000279.1:0-3006 GCA_964507905.1 uncultured bacterium
CAGCAGTGATTAGATCGTCTTCATAAACCTTTTGAGAAGGAATTTTTCCATCGATAATCTTACAAAAAAAACAATCATTCATAGCGACATCCTTTCAATTTGAGCTCCCAAAGAAAAAAGTTTTTTATCCAAAGCGTCATAGCCTCGATCCAAATGATACACACGCGATATCTCCGTTTTCCCCTGCGCGATTAAACCCGCAATCACCAAACTCGCACTGGCCCTCAAATCTGTGGCCATCACTGGAGCACCACTCAAAGTTTTGGGTCCTTCGATAATCGCAGTTCGCCCATCAATTGTAATTTGCGCACCCATGCGTCGCAACTCAGCCACATGATTAAACCGATTTTCAAAAATATTTTCTGTAATGACACTGGTTCCTTTGGCTTTGGTCAAAAGAACCATCATCTGAGCTTGAAGGTCCGTAGGAAAACCAGGGAATGGTTGTGTTTGAAGATGCATTTTATCAATTTGCCCATCTGACTCCACTGTCAATGAAGTTTCACTCTGTGAAATCTGTACTCCAGAAGAAGAAAGACGATCGATCAACACATCCAAATGCTTTGTCTCACAATGATTGATTTGAACCTTTCCCCCCGTTGCCGCAACGGCTATTAAAAAAGTGCCTGCCTCAATCCGATCCTGCATAACGGAGTATGAAATTGATTTTAATTCCTGTACACCCTCAATGGTAATTAAATCTGTTCCCGCTCCTCGAATGTCCGCCCCCATACGATTTAAGGCATGGGCCAAATCGACCACTTCGGGTTCCTTTGCGCAGTTTTCAAGCACTGTTTCTCCTCGGGCCAGTGCAGCCGCCATCATAATATTTTCAGTCCCCGTCACTGTGGGAATATCAAAACAAATTCTCGATCCTCGAAGTTCTTCTGCTGTGGCAATAACATATCCTTTTTCCAACTGAATCTTTGCACCCAATTTTTCCAAGGCCATCAAATGTAAATTAATCGGACGTTCGCCAATGGCACATCCCCCGGGCAAAGATACTTGGGCTTTTTTAAATCGCGCCAAAAGTGGACCCAACACCAAAATGGAAGCACGCATGGTGGACACCAAGTCATACGGAGCATCAAAACATGAAAGCCCATCCGAATTGATACGGACTTGGTCACCCGCTCTTTCGACCCTGGCCCCCAAGTGCTTGAGCAATTCTAAGATCGTTTCAATGTCTTTTAAATGAGGAACATTGGAGATTGTACTCCAACCAGAGCATAACAGAGTAGATGCCAAAATGGGGAGGGCGGCATTCTTTGCGCCGCCAATCGTCACCTCGCCATTTAATTTTGTTGGACCATATACCGTAATTTTTTCCATAACTATTCTCTTTAAGACGCAATCAAAACTCTTTCTCTTCCTTCCAGATCACAATAAATTTCTATATTCGAAAAGAGTTTTTCTTTTATCAAATATTCTTTTAAATGTGAAGCCTGATTCGGATCAATCTCCAAGAGCACTTTGCCATCTTGCTTCAAGAATGATTTGGACAAACATAGTATCTTTTTATGAAATTCCATACCCTCTTGAGATGCGAAGAGTGCAATCGATGGTTCATAATCTTTTACTTGCCTCTCAATTTGGTTATTGCTTGAATCTTTCGAAACATATGGCGGATTTGAAAGAATTAAATCAAACTTTTCGACAGTTGAAATGTTCGAAAACAAATCCCCTTTTAAAAAAGTGATTCTGTCCGTAACTCCATGTGTTTGGGCATTGGTTCTTGAAAACGCCAAAGCGTCATCTGAAACATCCACAGCCACAGCCTTAAGATTTAAGACTTCCTTTGCAAGAACGATCGGAATAATGCCCGAACCGGATCCAATATCCAAAATGGAAGGGTGTTCAATGTTCTTCAAATATCCCAAAGCCTTCTCAATCAAGCATTCTGTCTCGGGCCTGGGGATTAAGACACCCGGACCCACTTTAAAATCCAAAGACCAAAACTCCTGCTTTCCCAAAATATATTGTATTGGCTCATGCTCTTTTCGACGTTGGACCAATGATCGATATCGATTGAGTTCGTCTTGGGTTAGGGTACGTTCAAACTCCAGGTATAAATCAATGCGTCGTTTGGACAGCACATGCGACAATAATACTTCCGCATCCACCCGAGGGGACTTGATCGCGTGTTTTTTAAAAAAATCCTCAGTCGATTGTAAAATGTTAAGGATTGTCCAGGTCATGATCCACTGGTCTCTTGGGCAAGCGATTGTTGTTGAAAATGGTTTTGAAGAGATGAAATGACTTCTTCGATATGACCATCCAGGACATTTTCCAAAGAATACAATGTCAGACCAATTCGATGATCGGTCATGCGCGATTGTGGAAAATTATATGTTCTAATTTTTTCAGATCGATCCCCGGTTCCCACCTGACTTTTTCTGGTTTCAGCAATTTTTTTGGCTTGTTTTTGTTGTTCAAAGTCAAAAAGTCTCGCTCGTAAAATCTTTAAGGCTTTGGCTTTGTTTTTGTGTTGGGATTTTTCATCTTGGCAACTGATCACCATTCCCGATGGAACATGAGTAATGCGAACGGCCGAATCGGTCGTATTCACACTTTGTCCGCCAGGCCCTGAAGATCGAAACACATCGACTTTGATATCTTCAGGTTTGATATCAATTTCAATTTCATCGGCTTCCGGCAGAACAGCAACGGTCACCGCAGATGTATGGATTCGCCCCATCGCTTCCGTTTTCGGAACACGTTGTACACGATGAACACCACTTTCATATTTTAAATGACTATAGACTCTCTCACCAGACACCATGAGAATAATCTCTTTAAATCCTTTCACATCCGAAACACTGGAACTTAAAATTTCAACTTTCCATCCCTTCCGTTCACAATATCTTTGATACATTCGAAACAAATCGGCTGCAAACAAACTGGCCTCATCTCCCCCTGTGCCGGCCCGAATCTCAATAACAATATTTTTTTCATCATTGGGATCTTTGGGAATAAGAAGGAGTTTTAAACTTTGTTCTAGACGAT
>CAZDSE010000280.1:0-3000 GCA_964507905.1 uncultured bacterium
AAAAATGTGAGTTTAGAGCCATTTTTGGGCACTTTGGGTGGTTTGATGGGGAGAATAAAATAAAGTTGACACAAATCAAAATAGTTGTGGTATAATTATATCTGTAGTTAAGGAGACCCAATGAAAAAAGGGTCTTTTTTTTTGGCTTCAAGTTGGGTATAGTTCTTTTCATGAAAAGTCGACAAATTCTTTGGTTAATTATCTTGGTTTTGGTGTTTTTAGGGGGCGGATACCTCTATTTCACCAAAGACTCTCTATTGGAACCCAATTCAGCACATGATTTCCCCAATCCAATTTTAAAGATTGGATCTTTGGCCCCCAATTTAATGGTGAAAGACGTAGAGGGGAAGGAACATAAATTATCGGATTTTAAAGGAAAAGTGGTTTTGATCAATTTTTGGGCCAGCTGGTGTCCCCCGTGTTTGATCGAAATGCCCTCCTTGGCAAGTGCCTATCAGAAGTTTAAAGAAAAAGGGTTTGAGATTTTGGCCATTAACCTGGATGACAAGGTTGAAAATGCGATCGACTTTGCGAAAAAAGAAAAAATCCCTTTTAAGATATTTTTAGATCCATCTGGAAAAAGTGCACAGGATTTCTTGGTCTATGGCTTGCCATATACGGTTTTGCTCGATCGCGAAGGGAAAGTGCGATATAAAGTGTTCGGTGGTTATGAATGGGACAAGGGAAAACAACTTGAAAGGATCCAATCTCTTTTGTGACAACAAAAATCTCTATTGAGTATCGCATAAAGCTTGTCGTTGCGTTTATTCTTTTCTTTGCATTTACCTATGGATTTACAAACCGCTTTCCGATGTTTACACCCCGAGAGCTCCCCTTGACGTGGGTGGATCATTTTTTTGGATTTCACGAATGGACCGTTTGGATCTATATGTCAGACTATGTGCTTATTTTTTTCCCCATATTATTCATTACTGACATTTATGTTTTAAAAAGAATCATAAAGGCATTTACCATTGATTTTCTCATTCACTTTCCCATTTTCTTTTTTTGGCCAACGATCATTGGAAGACATCCCATCCAGGGAAATGGCTTAACAGCCATGGCATTCCAATTCGAGCGATGGATGGATACGGCAGTGAATTGTTTTCCCAGCCAGCATGTGAGCTTGTGCTTTATTGTGGCGATGGGATTTTGGAATTATAAAAGAAGACTTTCCATTGGCTTATTTATCTGGTCCATATTGATCTCCATTTCAACAATGACGACCAAACAGCATTATTTTTGGGATGTTTTGGGCGGGCTACTTGTATTTTATATTGTGTATTTTTTCTCTTTCCGTCAAAAACAGGCCCCGCATATTACGCTGGTTTCCCCGAACAAATAACTTTTTTGCAAAAATTTTCTCCAAATTGATAAACAAGATATTCATAAGATGGGACATCAAAAAAGGCCAGATCGGCTTGTTTGCCAATTTCTATGGAGCCAATTTCTTTTTCCAATCCCAGTGATTTTGCCGCATTAAATGTAATTGCAGTTAAAACTTCCGGAATGGTCATCTTCATTTGTGTGCATGCGATGGTGCCGACCAAAGGCAAATTTTGGGTCATCGATGATCCGGGATTAAAATCGGTGCCAAGAGCCACACGTACTCCAGCGTCAATCAGTTTTCGTGCGGGGGCATACGATTTCCCCAAAAAAAATGATGTGGCCGGAAGGAGCGTGGCGACGGTATTGGATTTGGCCATGGCTGCAATTCCAGAATCTGTGATCGCCATTAAATGATCTGCACTAAAGGCATTGAGTTTGGCTGCAAGCTCTGTTCCCCCCAAAGGCGTAAATTCATCGCTATGGATTCGTAATTTTAGGCCATATTCTAGGGCGGTTTTAAGAATTTTTTCGGTTTGTTTAAGATCAAAAAAACCTTCGTCAATAAAGACATCACAAAATTCAGCCAATTTTTGTTTTGCGATGCCAGGAAGCCAGATCGTGCAAATCAGATCCACGTAATCATCCCTTCGTTCTCGATATTCTAGAGGAAAATCATGGGCTCCCAGAAACGTGGAAATAAGTCTTGCAGGACAAGTTTTTTTTAGTTTTTGAATGACCTTTAGGGTCTTAATTTCTGACTCCAATGTGAGTCCATACCCACTTTTAATTTCGATGGTGGTGATTCCAAACTTCAACGCCTGATGAATGCGTTCTTTTGAAAGAGAAAATAATTCTAAAGGCGAGGCTTTCTGAGTGTTTTGTACGGTAGACAAAATCCCCCCGCCTGCTTTGGCAATATCCAGATATGATTTTCCTTCACATCTCATGGCAAAATCATGGCTGCGATCCCCAGCAAAAACCAAATGGGTGTGCGGGTCTATCAGACCGGGCAGAACAACCATTCCTTCTGCGTCAAGGGCTTTGGTATTCTTTGGAAATCGTTTTGTTTCAGAGTTTTTGCCGATCCATGAGATTTTATTTTTGGCGATTTTATCTTTTTCGATGAGAAGCGCCGCGTTTTCAATAATGGATAAGTCTTCTGTTTTGGGTCGAATCCCCTGCTTTTTTGAAACCCCCTGAAATGTAACCAGTTGGCCGATATTTTTTATAAGGAGCATAAGGCATCTATATCAATATTTTAGGGAATAACGTTTTAATCGTTTCAATATCTTTAGAAAACACACGATCTTTTGTAATCGGTGGAACGGATGCGGATAAGATATCCATCACTTTTTCAAGTGCCGGACTTGATCGAAGCGGACGGCGCAATTCCAAGGCTTGTCTGGCCGCCAAAAACTCAATCGCCAAAACATTTTCTGCGTTTTCCAAAATTTCTTTGGCTTTGAGTGCGGCATGAACGCCCATGCTCACATGGTCTTCTTTGTTTCCAGAAGTGGGAATGGTATCCACACTGGCCGGATGAGATAAAACTTTGTTTTGGGAGGCCAACGCAGAGGCCGTAACATGGGCCAGCATTAAGCCCGATTCCAATCCCTCGTGTGCGGAGAGGAATGGGGCCAGTTGGCTAAACTTGGGATCCATGAGTTTTTC
>CAZDSE010000281.1:0-2994 GCA_964507905.1 uncultured bacterium
AAACACTTATGTCAGGTCATTCAAAGTGGAAAAAAATAAAGCATAAGAAGGAAGCATCAGATTCTAAAAAAGGGAAAGTTTATACAACTCTGATCAAAGAGATAACCATTGCCGCCAGACAAGGAGGCGGGGACCCTGGTTTTAATCCGAGATTGAGGTCTGCCATCATGGCTGCTCGCCAGGCCAATATGCCCAATGACAATGTCGATCGTGCAATAAAAAAAGGAACTGGAGAACTTGAGGGTGTGTCCTATGAAGAGGTATCTTATGAAGGATATGGTCCAGCGGGGACTGCCTTAATCGTTGAAGTTATTACCGATAATAAAAATAGAACGGTGGGTGAAATTCGTTCCATGTTTTCAAAGCATGGAGGAAATTTGGGGACATCTGGGAGTGTCGGATGGATGTTTAGTAACAAAGGTCTGATATCGATTGATAAAAAAACGGTGACGGAAGAAAAGCTGATGGAAGTGGCGTTGGAGGCAGGTGCAGACGATATTAAAGATGAGGGAGATGTCTGGGACGTCTATATGAATCCCGATCACTTTGAAGCAGTGAAGGGAGCCTTGGAAAAAAATAATATTAAATTTTTATCGGCAGATGTGGGAATGATCCCCAATGCGACGATTCATTTGAGTGGGAAGCCCGCAGAACAAATGATGACTCTCATAGAAGAATTGGAAGAACACGATGATGTAAAAAAGGTGTATTCAAACTTTGACATTGATGAAAAAGAGTTGGAAAAAATGGCAAGTTGATGGTGAGAGTCTTAGGGATTGATCCCGGCTCCAGAGTGACGGGATACGGTATCGTTGAAGAAGTTTCAGGAAAATTAAAATCAATATCATTTGGAGTGATATATCTCACCAGTGCAGAATCGTTCCCAGCTAGGCTTAAAAAACTATATTCTGAACTTGAGAAGCTTGTCTTAGAGTATCATCCAGAAGAAGTCGCGATGGAATCCATTTTTTTTTCCAAGAACGCCAACAGTGCGTTGAAGTTGGGACAGGCTCGGGGATCCGCGATGACATTATTTGCCAATCAAAACTTGAAAGTTTATGAATATAGTCCAACCCAAGTCAAACAAGCCGTGATCGGTTATGGAAGATCCGATAAAGTTCAAATTCAAAAAATGGTGGGTTTGATGCTTGGAATTCAGGGTCAAAAAGAACTCGATGCATCAGATGCTTTAGCTGTTGCCATTTGCCATTTAAATTCTGTAAGATTGCAGAATAATATAGAAAAACAATATGATCGGACAAATTCAAGGTAATTTAAGTTTTAAAAAAAATGATCGACTCATCGTAGATGTTCAGGGCGTGGGATATGAGATCACCATTCCTGCGTCAACATTTTATAAGTTGCCTGATCTGGGTTTGAAAGTGAATCTATATATTCATACCCATGTGCGTGAAGACAATATTCAACTCTATGGCTTTTTAAGTGCTTTAGAAAAGGAATGTTTCCAATTGTTAATGACGGTCAGTGGCGTGGGTCCCAAAGTGGCTTTGTCTATCATGTCAGAGTTATCGCCACAGGATATGACTCAGAGTATTTTAACGTCTAATCTGAGTCGGCTGAGTGCCATCACTGGAATCGGCAAAAAAACAGCTGAACGACTCGTCTTGGAATTGAAAGAAAAAGTTAAAAAATTATCCACTGTCATTGTGGCCTCGGATGCGCCCATGGCTTCGGGCGTGTTCAATGATTTGGTTTCTGCTCTTACAAATTTGGGATATAAATCTATTGAAATAGACAGGACCATTCATGCGATTCGAGAACAATTGACGGACAAAAATAAGTTTGAAGATTTGTTAAAGGCATCATTAAATTTGTTAAGGGCATAAAATAATATGCAAAAAAAAATATGATTGATCGTCCCATAGACCCCCAGTCGTTGGGGACTGAAGAAGAAACAGTCGAGCATAAATTACGACCAGAAAAGCTTGCTGAATTTATTGGTCAGCAAAAAATTAAAGAAAACCTGTCCATCGCCATTACCGCTGCCATGAAAAGACAAGAAGCGTTGGATCATTGTATCTTTTATGGTCCGCCAGGTTTGGGAAAAACCACACTGGCCTATATTATCGCCAAGGAGTTGGGTGTGAATATGGTGAGTACATCAGGGCCGGCACTGGAAAAACAGGGAGATGTGGCTGCAATATTAACGAATTTAAAAGAAAAGGAAGTTTTATTTATAGATGAAATTCATAGACTCAATCGAGTGGTTGAGGAAGTGCTTTATTCTGCAATGGAAGATTTCTCTTTGGATATTGTGATCGGACAAGGGCCTTCCGCCAGAACATTAAAATTAACTTTACCCCCATTTACTTTGATTGGCGCGACAACGCGGGCAGGTCTTTTGACATCACCGCTCAGAAGTCGTTTTGGGATTGTTCATAGACTCGATTATTATGAAATTCCAGATTTAGAAGCCATCATTCGAAGATCTTCAAAAATTTTAAATATTCTATCGGATGGTGAGGGTATTTTAGAAATGGCCAAACGATCGCGTGGGACACCACGCGTGGCCAATCGATTGATTCGCCGGGTGCGAGATTATTCGCAAGTGAAGGCGGATGGGAAAATTACTCAGTCGGTTGCGCTGGAAGGATTGGCCATGCTCGAAGTGGATCAGGCAGGATTTGACATCATGGATCGAAAAATTTTATTAACCATCATAGAAAAGTTTAAAGGGGGTCCGGTGGGTGTTGAAACGATCGCAGCCGCCATTAGTGAAGAGAAAGATACCATTGAAGATGTGTATGAGCCGTATTTAATCCAGCAAGGATTCCTGAGCAGAACCCCCCGTGGACGAGTTGCGACCACTGCTGCCTATAAGCATTTTGGGATTGCATTTACGGATCCTGTTCGAACCAGTCAAGAGCGGTTGTTCTAAATAAATCCACGATCATTCTATTACCCATAAGTAAGGAGGCAAGAGGAGATCGTCTTTCGCTTCATGGCTCGCCCTTCGGGCTGCGCTTTACTTCC
>CAZDSE010000282.1:0-2965 GCA_964507905.1 uncultured bacterium
CAAGTGAAGATTGATAAAGACAATACGACTCTTATCGACGGAAAAGGGAAAAAGTCTGACATTGAAGCTCGGGTAAAACAAATTCGAGCCCAAGTTGAACAAACCGATTCCGATTACGATCGAGAAAAACTCCAAGAACGATTGGCAAAACTCGTCGGTGGAGTGGCTGTCGTTCGAGTGGGATCTGCCACAGAAGTGGAAATGAAAGAAAAGAAAGCCCGAGTGGAAGATGCCCTTCATGCGACCCGAGCTGCGGTTGAAGAAGGAATTGTTCCTGGCGGTGGCGTGGCGTATTTGCGAATGATGAAGTTGCTTACGGATCTAAAAAATAAATTAAAAGAATATCCTGAACAACAAACCGGAGTTGAAATTATTCGTCGAGCGATAGAAGAACCGATTCGTCAAATCGTGACGAATGCCGGATTTGACGGATCCGTTGTTGTTGAAAAGGTGATCAATAACACCAACGCCAACTTTGGTTTCGATGCAGCGAGCGAAGAATACGGCGATCTTTTGGAAAAAGGGATTATCGATCCAACGAAAGTCGTTCGCTGTGCACTTCAAAATGCAGCATCTGTTGCTTCCTTGATGCTCACCACTGAAGCCATGATTGCGGAAAAGCCTGAAGAAAAATCAGCCATGCCTCCACATGGGGGTATGGGTGGAATGCCTGGCGGAATGGGCGGTATGGGTGGCATGGGCGGAATGATGTAATTGGCAAGTCATTTTCCAAAGGAAAATGACGCGCAGTTTTTAAAAGGCGGTTTTTATAACCGCCTTTTTTATTGCCCATTCGTATCTGAAGAATATATAACGTATAGCATCATGATCTCTCTTAATGGCAAAAAAGCACTCATAACCGGCGCTTCTCGCGGCATTGGCCGCGCCATTGCTGAAGAACTATCCAAAGCCGGCTGTGATATCGCCATTAATTTCCTGCGCAACCGAAAAGCTGCAGAAGAAGTGGCATCTTCTTTAAAAAAGTCTCCTCTTCTTTTAAAAGGGAATGTTTCTGACGAAAAAGATGTGTCGACGATGTTTGAGACCATTCAAAAAGAGTGGGGTCAATTGGATATCGTGGTCAGCAATGCCGCTTCAGGCGTTTTAAAACCGCCCATGGAACTGACCCTTCATCATTGGCATTGGACATTGGATATTAATTCCTGGGCGCTATTGGCCTTGGCTCAAAAAGCTGTGCCACTTATGAAAAATGGGGGGAAAATTATTGCCATTTCCAGTCTTGGATCGATCCGGGCCATTCCCAATTATACGTTGGTGGGGGCTTCGAAAGCGGCGCTTGAGTCCGTGGTTAGGCACTTGGCACAAGACTTGGCTCCCAATAAAATTAATGTGAATGCGGTGTCAGCAGGGGTTGTCGATACAGATGCGCTGAAGCACTTTTCCAACCGCGATGATCTCATTGAAAATTCTAGGGAAAAAACTCCAGCCGGTCGTCTCACAGAACCCAAAGATGTGGCAGATGTTGTTTTATTTCTGTGCAGCGACTTATCTCAAATGATTCATGGGCAAACCATTATTGTCGATGGTGGATATTCGATTGTCGCTTAATGTTATTCTGTTTGGAGAGTCCGATATGTCCTTTGAGACACGCTATCGTCTCTTCAGGACATATCGGACTCTCCTGAAAAAGAATAAAACAAACGCAAACACATACAGCACCAAAATCGGCCAATTGCCAGAATTGTTGTTGTTCCCATCATCAATAAATCCACATCCACCGCCTCCTCCGGCTCCGCCACCAGAAGATGAATCAGGAAGTAATCCTGTTGATCCGAATTCCTTTTGACAGGTTCCTGTGGTTGTGAATGTGTAACCACTGGGACAAGTGACATCTGCCGTAATCTCAGGCTTGACCATGGTTTCTGAATTGGGCAGAGAATCAATTGGATAGGAATCGACTTTGGAAAGCGCGGTAGCAATATCTAAGATCGCCGCTTGGTGATTCACAGCTTGAAATTTATCCGTCATGCTTTGAATGGCATCAGAGGAAACTCCCTTTTTACCTGCTTTCACATTGTCATCTGACAAATTTTGGAGAAGACGAACATTATCTTCCAGAAGATCCTTTACGGCTTTTGTAAAATCTTTATTTTGATTGGACTCATATTTTTTGAGCAGTTTTTGATAGATGAGTGCCGCTCCGGATGCCACCAAAGGCGATGCTCCGGATGTTCCCGAGGCATATGAGTGAGTGGGGTATGAATCTACTGCTTTTCGGGTGAGGAGATTTCCAAATAGATTGTCCAGGGTATATCCCGATGCAAGTTGGGACTCTTCATATTTTTTCGAAAGTGTTAAATTATGTAGAAATACAGAAGGGGCCGCCAGGGATACCGTATTTTTTCCAAAGTTGGTGCCACCAATGATCGTGGTTTGTGTTGTTTTTTGTTGGGTGGTGGGGTCGGTGACTTCTTTCGTTTCTTTTTCAACCCAGAGGGATCCGTCGGGTGTATGGCCTCCAACAGAAATTACATTTAAATCGGTTCTTTCATAGGATAACACACTGGGGTAGTGTGGGTTATTATCTGTATTTTTAGCTTCGTTTCCTGCGGCAGTAACGAGTATGGCACCTTGGGAATGAGCATACTCGACCGCATTTAAAATATAACAAGGCGCTGATACATCGCCCGCACCATCCCTGTTACAATCATTCTTTTCCGTATTTTTCCAATACTGCCCAAAGCTGGCATTAATAACGGCCGCCTTGTTGTCGGCCGCATAGACGATGGCGTTGGCGGCTGTTAAGCCATCGATGACCACCTGAGGATTTCCATCTGAATCCAATGATATTTTTGCATTTTGAACCGTCATGATCTTGTCTTGTGAACAGAGACCCATTCCCAAATCATCATTTCGATTTGCGGCCACAAGGCCAAATACACCCACCCCGTGAGTTAAGTCCTTATGAAATGATTTTAATTTTTTATAAGAATCATCTGACGTG
>CAZDSE010000283.1:0-2955 GCA_964507905.1 uncultured bacterium
ATATATTACAGAAAAAATGATCAATGCGTCTACTTTTGCGTGGGAAGGGCGGCCGATTGATTTTTTGGTCAATGAAACGCAAAAGATTTTATCAGAAATTGTTAAGCCATACCCTCTCATTCACCCTGATAAACAAGTATTTAAATGGGCGGATCCTGCAGTTTCATTTTCGATGGAACAAAAAGAACTTGTCTTGAGCATGTATGATCAGCGTCTGAGTGATCTCAAAAAAGCCATCATGGTTATTTCTCATCATTCCCCGAAAAAGGATTTTTCAATCTTTAGACCCTATCAGTTGAAACTGACATCGAATGGGAAATCAGCATTTGATCAGTTCTTGACGTCCACCAGTTACGATCTCTTAGAGTCGGATGGACAATATGAAGTGTTTCGCCAGCTTTCAAAAGATATCGATATTGAACTTGAAGCATTGGCCGAACCCAAAAATGAAATGGCATGGCGTGACATGCTAAAGAGGCTCGCCATTCATGCGTATGTCAAGGAGTGGGTGAATTTGGAGACACTGTGGCTGGCCAAATATAGCAAATCTCCGCATGCGCCCGTACTGCCTCAATCGTGTGAGGACCAGTACTTTTCTCTCCATCCTTTGTCGGTTATGGAATTAAAGCATGAATCAGAGAAAATCGCTTACAAAGGGTTACTTCATTCCGATTTTATGGAACACGTTACCAAGGACAAAGATCTTTTTATTCCACAAATGATCGATTCTCCGATTGTTCAGAAATTGTTTACCATCATCCCGGTTTGGAGCAGTCATTATGAAAACAGGAAACTGGTGAGTCCCGAAGCCGGAAAAAAATTGGTAGATGATTATACCTTCGTTCTTCAAAAGAACGAACAGGAGACCTCAATCGCTATTTTACTGAGGCTGCTTTCCAAGGAGATGATTTCAGATTGGACTGGGGATCCAGATCAGATCAAAAAAAGATTTACAGATATTGTTTTAAAATCCAAGAGGATTGTTTTTTTGGCAGCGGTTGAGATGCTGCTTGTGGACAATAAAATTTCTCAATTTATGAATGATAAAAACAAAAGTGACTTGATTGCCTTATCTGAGGAACTGGTGCTTCCATATGAAATTGAACTCGATATGACTGTTGATCGTCTTTATGAGCATTATGAGTCCGCAAAAGAGAAAGCCACGGCAGATCGCAAATTGGGGGAAATTTATCAAAATCCAATAGAACTGGCCAATATGCGTCTTTATAGCCGTACTTCCAGTGGTGGAAAAGATCAAGAATTTGGACTCATTCCCCAGGCCAAGCTTGTCTATGAGCAGGATTTAAAATTAGAAAAATTAAAACGAGGAGAAACTCTACCGCCATTGGAAGATATCCCAAAAAATATGAAGCGGGTGTCTCTTTTGATTGGTCGGATCTTGAAAGAATCTAAATTTGAAATTTCAGCTGCTGCGAATGAGCACATCCAAAAAATATTGTTTGAAGACCCTGAGTTTGATGGAAGCCGGTGGCACGTCGAGGATGGTACTTATGAAGCAGCGTATCATAAGTACCAGGCGTGGCTTAAAAAGAATGCTTCGTCTGTTCAAGACCCGTTAAAAACCAAAGTCGTAAATGAAATAAAAACCGTCTGTGAAAAATTCAAGCTCAATCAGTATGGTTTTATAAGTGATGCGGTGAGTGATTCAGGGGTGAGACAAAAATATGAGGAAATGATTCGGCATTTTCATTTGGATAAAGACCCGCTTTTAAAAATAGAGTTTGAAAATGAAGCAACGATTCCAAAAGGAGCGATTCCCTTTGTGTCTCAAACAAAATATCCCCTCTATCGTCATTTGGTCGCGGCCATTCAGAAAAATTTATCGCATGACGAGCAAATCGAACTCATGGAAAAGGCGGTGTGGGGGAAAATGCACATTGCCAAACATGAGCTTTCTCGATTTTGTGAGTCGGATCCAAACACAGTCGAAGGATGGAAGCTCCTAATGTCCAATGAAACTTTGCGATCAGCGGCTCTGAGTGAATATGCAGATTATAAATCGATCGACGCAGAGAGCTTAGATCTTTTGTATAAAGCGTTGGAGGATCCGTGGTACGAAAAAGCGGTTCATAAAGGGTTTGGAACCGTAATCGCCATTCATTTAATTTCCGGACCTCTGAGTAAAACACCTCTAATGGGTCGATTTATTCCCCCATTTCCGAGAGCTGTTCTTGTGGCTGCCGATTTATTTGGAATGGCTGCGGCTCCGCCGGCCATTTGGTGGGGGATTGAAGATGGACTTCGGCTCTTTAAAGAAGAGGGCGAACTTCGCGCCGCATTGGATCATTATTCTAATCTTCAGGCGCAAGCGACCGATGCGTGGAATAGTCCAGTGACGATTAGTGATATGTTTGATCACGATCATAAGGACAAAGGAAAAGACCGACCGCCTCTTGTGATGGATGGACTTAATTTGACAGTTTCTAAAATTAGCTATGCATTATTTTTACCCGTCCAGCTTACATTTATGGGGAGCATGTTTAAACAGGCCCATCATTTGTATCGATTTGGGATGAAAACACCGATTGGGGCACTGAGAATTGGGAGTGAGCGGGGAGCGTTGGCCTATTCACTGGGAAAACTTTCGGTTCCCACGCGTTTTTGGACGATTCGATCAGGACAAGAAGCTTTGAAGATGTCGAATGCCGAATTACGAAAAGCCTTTGTTTCATCCGTGGATCAAGCTCTTTTGCGACATAAGTTATTTCGCTGGGTCGGCGGAGTGAAAAGGCTCGTCGGCCGAGAAGAACTGACTTCGGTTGAAAGACTTAAATATTATGTCCAAAAATGGAATCCAGTGGTCCGTCGAAAGCTTCATTTTCACAAGGCCAAATGGGGCGAAGGAAAAACATGGGACGAAACGCAAAGGTTCATGCAAATGAATGGTGAGCGTAGTTTTTTTGCTCCACTAAGAGGATTTGGATCTTCATTTAA
>CAZDSE010000284.1:0-2955 GCA_964507905.1 uncultured bacterium
TGATTCTTGAGCAGAGTTCTTTCGTTTGTGGAGAGGGGCAGGAAAGTCATGGCATAGATGAGGTTTTGGCAGAATTTGAAAATGGGGCTTCAGACTTAATTGGTTTTTCAGTGCCTGAAATGCCGAGTAGTCCGCAGTTTCTCAATAATCAAACTTTATTTTCTTTACCGATGTTCCCTATATTTCAAAATAACCATTATCAAGGGGTGATTATCCCAAGAGAATTTGTGGCACCTCAGTTTAAAATGGATGCGGGGGGGATGTTTATTACATCGAACCCTCATGGGAATTCTTTAATGGGGAGGGCATTTGAGCAGGTCAGAGCCATGGGACTTTCTCCAATCTCCTATAATGGGGATGTTTATGGAGTGAGTTCGAATGTGGAGTACCTTCACTTTGGAGAGGTAACGACCTATGGGATTAGTATTGATCTGAGTTCATGGTTTTCATCGAATTCATTGGATCTTGTAGAACGAAAAGGATTTGCGTGGGATCCAACCAAAAATTTTCAAAATTTGGTTTTAAAGACGCAGGCCTTTTTCTATACAAAGTCTCCATATGAAACTCTGAGAGAAATGGCGGATATTTTACCCTACGTGAGACTTTCCATGTATCACTATGCGTTTAACGGAAAATTTAAATCCCAAATGAAATCTCAAGTTAAACCGATCGCAGAGTTGATCCCAATAGAATTCTCAAAAAACTTTCACTTAGATCTGCCATATCGAGAAGATAAACTCATGGTTTCTGTGGATCCAAGCGATTTTAAATCATCTTTGAATAGGAATATTCAACGGATGAATGACCCAAGAGAAATTCAAATTGAGAGATTCTTAAATAACGAGATCAAACCGATGATTGACTCACAAATGGTGGTGAATCACCCAGAATACGAGAGGCAACTCCATAAACTATGCGATCATATTGCATTGGCCATGCATGTTCCTACTGAACTCAGTCCGACCTGTCGCATCTCGGCCTCTTTTGTTCCGAATGCATATGCGTTTCCAGGCGGGGATATTTTTGTAACGGCGGGTCTGATTGGCGTATTGGAAAATGTGGGAGCACTGTCTTTTGTGTTGGCGCATGAAATATCTCATGTGATGGCAAGCCACGGGCGACATCTGGGTGAATCTTCCAAATTTTCTAATTTTATTCTTCTGACATTGGGGTGGGCAGGACAGGTGTATTCGTGGGGAGGGGGATTGGGTAATTTTGATTTGGGGAATGATTTGTCTAATATATTTGGGGCATCGCAAGCATCGAATTTGGCGCTGAATGTTTCTTATCTTTCTATTTTGGCGAGTTTGCTTTCATACAATCGGTCTCAAGAAGAGGAGGCCGATCACATGGGACATGAAGGAGCCTTGGCCAGTGGGTTTTCTCAATTGTCGATGGTAAACGGGTGGGAACGCTTTATGGAACATATGCAGGCATATTATCCAATGGAGAAAAGTTTGAAAAATATTATCTTTGCAACACATCCAAAGGGAGAAGATCGCTTGAATGAATTGAAAAAACGGTATTCTACTTCCATTGCGCTCACCAATAAATATTTTGAGAATGGAATTGGGCTCGATCAAGTATTTGAATATGGCAAGATGCATCGCTATTTTAAATCTCACATGACACCCTATCTGGAATATGTGATGGAGCAGAATAAACAGGGAAAAATCTCATCATCATCTTTTTCTTTATACGAAGACCTCATGATGCCCACCAATGCCTGTGTGCTGCATGCCTTAGGCGCAGTCCCACCGTTGGGATTTTTTGAGAGGATTTTTGGTGGATTTTAATATTGTCTAAGTCCTTAAAATGCCTAAAAAATAGACATTGTTTGATGCCAAATGTGGGTGTCAAAATATAAAAATGCTCAATGATTTCAATATATCTATTGGCGAGTGCCGTTGGCATATATTTTGCTTCATGTAGGCGACGTCAAGTGGAATGAACAAAAGGAGATATATATGAAAAAAATAATAATTGTGCTGAGTGTGATCGGATTTGTTTTGGGAGCAAATTTTTCTGCCCATGCGAAGGAGAATGTGAGCAAGTTGATTAAGGATCTTAGCGAGCGAATTACAGATCTTGAGCAAAGAGTTTCAGAACTGGAGGGGAGCCCAAATGATTCACCGAAAAAATCCAAAAGAGTTTCAACTGCCGAATCCAACAATGGAGCATGGATTTGTGAGGTGTTTTGTATTTATAAAGGTTCAAATGGGAGCAATCAATATGGGAAAGTAGGCATGGGACAAAGTAATATAAGGACCCAAGCGTATAAGCAGGCCATTGGAGAATGCGAAAGTGAGTATGGTTCTACTTATGCCGGAGCGGATATTCACTTTAGACCCGGTGACTTCGGACCAGTGCCAGGTGCCGCAGATGAAGAATCTGCATGTTATAGGGAGTAAGAAGTGAAATCAAAATTAGAGAAATATTTTTTTAAACTATCCACTTGGGTGATTCCTGTTTTGATTTTGTTTATAACAACCAGTCAGGCCATGGCGCAGCAGAATCAGGAACAAGGATCTGTTTGGGATTCGACCTGTGATGTGGTGGAGGGATGTGCAAAGATAGCTGGGAAATTTTTTGTAAATGTATTTGATTTTTTCTTCGTAGAGCCGGTTCGACTCATTCATGACGATGGGGTGATGATTTACTATTGGGCGACGGATCAAAATGAAGAAGGCATGCAGTGGGTCTTAAATGGTGAAGCCTGGAGTGATTATTCCAAATCTTGGCAAGCGGCGGCACTGATGCGAGATCAATCTCAACCATTATCAGAATATGTTTTAAGTAATTTGGGTACGGCAGCATATGAAATACCCAAAAATATGGTAGTCGGTATTGTGATGATGCCATGGGATATGCAAGCAGCATGGGAACAAGGCGAATATGAAAAGGTCGGAGAGCTCGGCGCGAATATGTTAAGCATTGTGGTTCCTGCTGCGTGGG
>CAZDSE010000285.1:0-2953 GCA_964507905.1 uncultured bacterium
TTCGTCTTTTTCAGCCTCTTCTGCAATTTTTTTAAGAACATCAGCGGCTCTCAGTCTGGCTTGTGTCGAATTATTCTGTGAAGGCCAATGATTGGCTGTGATTCGTAGCTCTTCTCCCGAGGGCAATTCAAAACGAGCTTCAATAATATCCCGAGTCGAATGGTCTGGAAGATCTGAAAGATCGACCGGATGTGCGATAGCGGGTTCTGTTAATGGGAAGCGGCTAATGATCCCCACGTCTATTCCGCGGCTGGACGGGCTTTCAAAATGAATCGGGGCTTTGTATTTTTTGGACTTAAGGTGCTTTTTCCATAAATCCGTAATGACTCTTTTATTTTCAAGTTCTTCAAGGACGATGATATCTGCACCTTTGGAGTCATAACTCAGAAGAACTTGAGCAATTTTTTTAAGTTTTTGTTCGTATTTTTCCTGAGTCCAATCCAGATTTTGACAAAGTGTTCTGTAAAATCCTTCTTTTTCAAGGCATCGGTCAACCTTCCATGTGTGTTTTACTGACATGGGAAGATAGGTAATATCTTCCTGCAGGGCGCCATCATCCGTTGCATCAAATAAGTTTTCCACATTATATGCCATGACAGAGACGGTTAGTGCTGAATTGTACTTAGAATAAAGTTTTGGAGAGTCAAGAAAGATAAGTGCGGATACGAAACCAAACCACAAAATGCAGATGACTTTTTGCTGGGTCCTACTACCGGCTGGGCTCAGCTTAAAAGCCATTCATTCCGTAGCCTAGCGGAATGGGGGAACATTTGTCCAGGAAAAAGTAGGTTCTAAAAAAGAAAAATTTAGAGCTATGATATTATTACGTTTTTAATTCCTTGCGATCCTTAAATTCATTTAAGGAGTTGGGATTCATCAGTGCTTCCTTATTGTCTATATTATCTAGGGGTTCATTGTGAATGATTCGAGTCACTGCAATTTCCACTTTCTTTCCACTGATCGTATAGGGAATGTCTTTTACTTGAATAATTTTTGCGGGTACATGCCGTGGGCTGGCCCCTTCTTTAATTGTTTTTTTGATCTTTGTGACCAAATCTTCTGTGAGCTGCTGCGCATCTTTTAATACGACAAATAAGACGACTCGAACATCGTTTTCCCATTGCTGAGAAACAGCAATGCTGTCTTTGACTTCGGGGATGGTTTCCACTTGACGATATATCTCTGCCGTTCCAATGCGTATTCCCCCTGGATTTAAGGTTGCATCCGATCTTCCGTAGACAATGACACCTCCATGGTTTGTAATTTCGACAAAATCTCCATGATGCCAAACATTGGGATATTTCTTAAAATAGGCTTTCTTATACTTTTCTTGTCCCGGATCATTCCAAAAAGAAACGGGCATGGAGGGAAAAGGAGCCGTACAAACAAGTTCTCCTTTTTGATTGATGACGGAATGTCCTTTCTCATCAAATGCTTCTACTTTCATGCCAAGCCCCCGGCATTGAATCTCCTCGGAATAAACAGGTAAAAGAGGATTTCCCAACATGAAACAAGAAATGATGTCTGTGCCTCCACAAATAGAAGAAAGCTGAATATCTTTTTTTACATTCTGATAAATCCATTCAAAATTGTCTTTGGACAGAGGCGATCCGGTTGAAAGAATGGTTTTAAGTTTTGAAAGATTTGCAATTTCAGATGGATAAACCGCTGATTTTTGGCATAGGGAGATGAACTTTGGGCTTGTTCCAAAGATCGTAATCCCCAGTTTCTCAATCATTTTCCATCGGTGGTCGATATCGGGATAAGTGGCACTTCCTTCGGTGAGAACCACTGAGGCTCCAGTTGCAAGAGAGCTGACAAGCCAGTTCCACATCATCCACCCACAGGTCGTGATGTAACAGATGGTGTCTTCTCTTTTTAGATCTGTGTGTAAAATCAATTCCTTTAGATGTTGAATGAGCGTTCCCCCTTGACCGTGAACGATGCACTTGGGCACGCCGGTCGTTCCGGAAGAGTACATAATATAAAGAGGATGATCGAAGGGGAGTTGCTCAAACACGATATCCAAAGCTCGATTATTCAAAAAATCGTGCCATTGGATTGCCTTGGGTAAATTCGATAAACCAATTTCTTTTTGGATATATGAAATGACAATGATTTTTTCAATGGATGGAATTTCTTTAGAAACTTGAGCCACTTTCTTTAAAGAATCAAAATGCTTTCCATTGTAACAATATCCGTCAGCTGTAAATAAAATCTTGGGTTTAATTTGACCAAAGCGGTCGATAATACCTTGAGTTCCAAAATCGGGAGAACATGAAGACCAGACGGCTCCAATACTGGATGTGGCGAGCATGGCAATAACCGTCTCTATGATATTGGGAAGATATCCACAAACGCGATCGCCTTTTAGAATGCCAGACTGCCGAAGTGCATGTGCGCATTTGGCGACATGACGATATAGTTCTTCATGGGTCATGGATCTCGATAATTCTTTTTCTCCGATTTCTATGAGCGCGGATCGATCATCTCGGTATCGGAGAAGGTTTTCAGCGAAATTCAGTTTGGCGCCCTCAAACCAAACGGTTCCAGGCATTTGAGCGGGTCCCATGGTTTTTTTATAGGAGGACGCTTTAATTTCTTCAAACTTCCATATGGATTCCCAAAATTCAGATGGATGTTCAACGGACCATCGATAAAGTGCGTCATATGTACTTAAGTTTAAATCGTAATGCTGCTTTAAAAAAGAATAGTATCGATTGAAATTGCTATTTTTAATTCTCTCGGGCGTTGGTGTCCAAAGAGGATTTACATTCATATTTTTTGAGTAGCGTATTCTAATCTTTAACTCAAGGGTTTACTTTGAACACAGTACTTGAAGTGGGTTGATGGTGTTCCCTTCACTGTCCAATCCGCAGGAAGCGACTAAAAGAGAAATAGATTTGTCTCGCTATTGAGCCAGAATCATTCCCAAGTCGATATCAATGGTTCT
>CAZDSE010000286.1:0-2916 GCA_964507905.1 uncultured bacterium
TCCAAGATAATATTTTGACTACTGCGATCATCAAACGCTTGGGCGTTCCAGAAATTATTGCGCGCGCTGCATCCCCAGTTCACGAACAAATTTTAAGAGAAATTGGCGCGACCAAAATTATTAGCCCCGAAAAAGACATGGGCATCCGAATTGGAAGACAGCTTTTGTATTCAAAACTGGAAGACACAGTCGATCTGTCACAGGGATATGTCTTGGCCGACATTAAAACCCCGAAACAATTTATTGGAAAAACCATCGGCGAACTAAAATTTCGACAAAAATATCACGTGAACGTCATTGCCATTAAGAAGTCCAAAAAAATGGGCCGTCGCGCCGGAGACCAATCTGTGGTCCAGGAGTATAACAGCCTTCCCACCGCTGAAGACATTTTGGATGCAGATTCCATCATTGTCATCGTGGGACAAAAGGATGATGTGGATCGAATTGCGAGCTTAGATTAAAAACTGGTACCTTCTTCTACATTCTTCAGTTTTTTCTGCATGAGTCGAATGAGCTCATCATAAGATTTCGTCGTAATGATATGATTAAACTGACTTTCGAAACTATCCGTCCACCATTCTCCCTCGAGCTGCACGTCAAAAATTTTCCACTGATTGTTCTTTTGAACCATTCGATATTGGACATCAATATATTTTCCTTTTTTATTCTTGATGGCCACACGGCATTTGACTGAAGCCGTTCGCCCGTCAGATGAAATGACTGGCTTTTGATATTTTACATTAACATCTTCAAAAAATTCTCTGGCCCGTGGATACACAATTTCTTCAATCAAATCTTGCAATAAACTTAAATATTTTTTCTTTCCACCCCATTTCCAATATTTGTCTTGCCATTTTTTGGGCATGGATTTTATTCCGAGTCTTTCGAAATCAATATATTGGGAAAGCTCTCCATGAATCTTCATGTTATCTTCGCGATATTGGGTATATAAGCTCTTATCGGTGCTGGACGGAGCCCTAAGTTTTTCTTCGGCCATAATGCCCATCTTTATTTTCTGAACCAGAGTTTCGATAGATTGGACGGGGTTCATTTGAGATGATTGTGATGACCCCGTAAATCCAGGAGAGATCCATACCCCCATTGTTATCATTGAAAACAAGACAATCTTAAGCGGCAATCGAGTATCCATCGCATTCTCCTTTCTGTTCAATCCCCATGAGTTTTAAAAGTGTTGGAAATAAATCCACAGATCGAATTCGTCTGTCCAAACCAATTGGATGTGAAATTGCAACGGGCACATGCATATGTTCCAATATTAATGACCCATGAGACGAATGATGCTCCGGCCATTCATAATCCAATCTTAAATCAAATCCTTCTTTGGCATTGATGACCAAATCTCCGCATCGGGGTGATGAAAAAAGCTGACACAGTTGAACAAATGCATCTGGATATTTTTCAAGAAATGTCTCCTCTAAGCTTTCTTGTGGCGTCATCACCAGTTTTGGTTTTTTAAGACCAAATGGATCTTCTCCCACACTTTTATAAAAAATCTTTCCATTTTCTTCTTTGATCCAACTTTCGCCCCTTTGACTTCGCACGTATATTTTCCCATCTCGGTCGAGACTGGCCACCCAAGCCACTTCGGGCCGCATCGACAATAAATCAATGAGGGGATTTAAATCATGCGTCAAATTTCGTTCACTCCAACCATGACCATTTTTAAGATACAAATGCGCCATGGCATTCCCAGATTGCATGACTGCCAAATTAAAATCTGACTTAAAAATTTTGGGATAAAAAAATGTTTTATACCCGTTTTGCTCCAACCATGCGATCAAATCAAAATGCGTATGCGTCGCTGACAATCCATGATCACTGGCCAAAACAAGAAGCGTATCTTCTCTCATTTTACAATGATCCAAAGTCTCCAAAATTTTCCCAAGCTCGTCATCAAATTGAAGATAGGCCTGAATCACGCGATCGGAAAAAGGATCTGAGTGATGCGAAAGCTTGTCTATCGCTGGAAACACGGTAAATAAAAAATCTGGTTTTTTCTTCATCGCCGCTATGGTTTCAAGTGTAATAAACTGATCGATATGCTCCCATTTTTCTGTAAAATGCGCATACAGCGCATAAAAACATCGCGTGAGTCTGGTTCGATTCCCAAAGAATCCAGCTCCTCTATTGACACAGCTAAAAATATTCATGGGTTTTTTGACCAATTCAAATAGCGTGGGAATGTCTTTTTTGATGTCACTATTAAAAAAATAACTTTCGATGCCGACATAACTTCGAAACCGATGTAGCCCAAATCCTTTGGCATACGCCTTTCGATCGAACCACCGAATGCCCGGAATATTGCAATGCCCGGGAAACATTCCAGTCAAATAAGGCAAATAGGCGGGCCCTGTGGTGGACGGATACGCCGATGTCGCCCGAGTCAAAATGCCCTGTTTCACAAATATGTCATAGAAATTGGGCATGAGCCCCTGTCCGAGAAGATTCCCCAGCACATCCGGTCTCGCGCCATCCAAAAGTATGAACAAACAATGTTTGTAATTTGGTTTCATTTTCCGTCTATAGACTTTTCGGGAAAAAGAGGGAGAAAGTTTAATGCGACTCCACCCACAATGATTGACATGCGCTTTTCAGCCCTGGTACGATATAGATTAGAAGGTGGGGGAGATGTCTAAGTCTCAGAAAATACTTATGATTATTGACATGCTGAATGATTTTGTGCTCCTGGGCGCACCTTTGGAAGTCCCAGGGGCAAGGGAAATTGTTCCTCATATTAAAGCCCAAATCGAAAAAGCACACTCTGAAAATTTTCCCGTCCTTTATCTCTGTGACAAACATCAAAAAAATGATCCCGAATTTCGGGTGTGGCCACCCCATGCTGTAAAAGACACGCCGGGCGCTGAAATCGTGTCAGAATTAAAGCCAGCAAAAAAT
>CAZDSE010000287.1:0-2600 GCA_964507905.1 uncultured bacterium
ACAGCCCTGTATTATTTATAATGTCAGATTCGATTTAAATGCTGAATATATAGCCATGCCTTCTTAATCTCATTCGGTAAATTATTTTTTTAAAAAACGATGTTTTTTGGCACACGAATTGCTAATACCCTCATTTCAAGGAAAATATGGGGAGGTAAAAAATCATGAAAACAATTAAATTAAATTTATTAATTTTGGTCTTGGCGTTACCGTTTTTGGCCCACGCGCAATTGCCACCATCTTCGGCATCTCCGGAAGAGCAAACGAAGGCGTTGGAAATGATTCAAAACGGATGGAATGTCACCATCCAATCATATCAAATCACACTGGGTTTAAGGCCCCAATACAAAATCACTCGAACCCCGATCGATCTTTATAATAATTCACAAGTCAATAACACTGACGTGGTCAAACGATTGGCCATGATGCGCGATGATTTATTGAATGTATATCCCCGTCATTTGGTTTTTGGATATGTTCGAAATTTGGATTTGTGTATCGGTGTCGGATGCGGGAATGCCTCACAGAAATCCAAAAAAATAATGATGACAGCAACGCCCAGTCAATTTCATAGAGTAAAAAATGACCCCCCTTTTCTGCTCTCTGATAGAGCTGAACGGAGATCCGACATTCACGAATTTGCCCACTTTATTGATTTTAATGAAAATGTCACTGATTTCAAAAAAATAAGCTGGAATGTGAATGACAAAAGATGGAAGACAAAGCTGACAAATTGGAAACCATCTGACTTTGTCACATCGTATGCTTATTTGAACAATGCATACGAAGATTTTGCAGAATGTGTTGGACATTATGTCATGAGCCGAGATCAATTCTTAGAACTGGCCAACAACAGTCAAGCTCTCAGAGATAAATACAACTGGATTAAATACAATGTCTTTAATGGAAAAGAATTTACAAATTCTGTATTAAGTGCACTATTTAATGTCCCTGAACTCCCAACTCCCACACCCACTCCGACGCCAACGCCAACGCCAACGCCAACTCCTACTCCGACACCCACTCCTACTCCAACACCGACGCCCACTCCCACTCCTGGCAACGACGCAATTTCACGAGCTCTGGTCTCAGACTTAGATAGAAATCGTGTACGCGAATTACTGAGCACAGGATTTAACATTGTGGTTCGAGAATTTTCATCTCCAACAGCAAGCGTTGTGAAAGGTCCACTCAGCACATATTCCGCAGCACTCGTCAATGAAACCGATGTCGTTCGAAGACTGAGTCTGTTTCATGAAAACTTAGTCGGCACATTTTCAAAAGATCTTGTGTTTAAATATGTTAAAAATATTGAAGTGTGCACTGGATCCAGAACGACCGCAGGTAACTGGGTCGGAAAAAGAATATTTCTCACTGCAACCCCGAGCAAATTTCTATTTTCTTCTGTGCTCAATGAAAAAATTGCAGAGATCAAAGAATTTACTTTGATCTTAGAAGGAAACAAAGCTCTACCATCTGCGAGTTTTCAATCGATCAGCTGGAATGCCAGTAAGCGAAGACTATCCTCAGCCAAAAAGACTGACTTTGTTTCGTCTGCTGCGTATGCTTCGTATTTTACTGATCTGGGAGAAACCGTGGCATGGTACGTTTTGAAGAAAAATGACCTCTTAAAATTGGCTCAAAATAGCTCTGTCTTAAACCAGAAATATCAATGGGTCAAATCCGGTGTCTTTGGAGGAAAAGAGTTCTAATTTTACACACTGAGTCAAAAAGTGTTGCATTTAAAAATTGAGTTCGTTAAAGTGAAATCAACTTTTGATTCCTATAAAGCAGACAAGTGGCTCGTCGGATATCTTAAATTCCAAAGCTATTGATTTTATTTCGGATCTGCATCGAAAGTTTAATCAAAAAAGATTAGAGTTATTGGCTCTTAGATTAGTCAGACAAAAAGAATTAAATAACGGCATCATACCCACATTATCTAAAGAAACGCTTGAGATTCGAAATTCTTCGATTCGAAATTCATCTTGGCAGGTCGTTGGCCCTCCGCCAGATTTAGAAACCCGAAATGTAGAAATCACTGGACCTGTTGAAGCCAAAATGATGATCAATGCTTTAAATTCTGGTGCCGATGTGTTCATGGCGGATTTTGAAGATTCTCTTTCTCCCACGTGGACCAATATCATCCAAGGACAAATCAATTTAAAAAATGCTGTGAGACATACTCTGTCTTTTGACTCTCCAGATGGGAAAAAATATGCCCTCAAAGACAAGATTGCGACCCTACTCGTCCGCCCTCGTGGCTGGCATTTGGCTGAAAAAAATTTCTGTGTTGATCAAGAACCTATATCCGCCAGTCTCTTTGATTTTGGACTGTATTGTTTTCATAATGCTGCCGAGCGACTGAGACAAGGCAAGGGACTGTATTTTTACATTCCAAAACTTGAAAATCATTTGGAGGCCAAATTATGGAATGATGTTTTTACATATACAGAAAAAAAATTAAATTTACCCTCTGGCACCATTCGAGTAACGGTTCTCATTGAAACCATTTTGGCTGCATTTGAAATGGAAGAAATTCTATATGAACTAAAAGATCATATCTGTGGCCTCAATGCCGGTAGGTGGGATTATATTTT
>CAZDSE010000287.1:2610-2915 GCA_964507905.1 uncultured bacterium
AGTCAAATTACGATGACCACCCCTTTTATGCGGGCATACACTCAACTCTTGGTTGACACATGTCATCGACGTGGTGCTCAGGCCATTGGCGGTATGGCTGCATTTGTTCCCAGCCGAAAAGATCCGATCGTTAACGAAATCGCTTTGGCCAAAGTTCGTGAAGATAAGGAGAGAGAAGTAAATGAAGGATTTGACGGGACCTGGGTGGCCCATCCGGATTTGGTCCCCATTGCGCGCGAAATATTCTTGGGGCGGGTGACACCGTCCGGAAGGCGTTCCCCTTTTCGCAGCATTGCGAGAAAAGG
>CAZDSE010000288.1:0-2900 GCA_964507905.1 uncultured bacterium
GAAAATATTTACAGACACTTTAAGGAAGAAGGAAAGTCTCCCCTTCGGGCCGCATTTGAAGGCACCCAAGAAGTGTGGCTCGGTGTCATCACATCCGTCATCACCACCATGGCCATATTTTTACCAATCGTTTATTGTATCAAGGGCATCATTGGCATTTTGTTTAGGGATATTGCCTTTACCTTTTGTGCATCTTTGGGCTTATCTCTTATTGTTGGATTTTCTCTTATTCCATGTGCAGCAGCGCTGTTGTTAAAACTGGAAGAATCCCGAGGGACCCAAGGGCATAAAAAAGACACCCCTCTTTCTAAACGCGGAATCCCAGGTAAACTCAATGACAAACTCAATCACCTGGGTATCTCTATTCAGGATTTTTTTCTTTCCAGTCTCCAATATTTTCTAAATCAACCGAAGCACTCTCTCATTTTTCTCGGACTTGTCTACGGACTTTCCTTCCTCTCCATCTTTGCACTCCCCGGCCTGGATCTCATTCCCAAAGGAGAAACAGAAAACTTTTTAATTCAAATTAACGGTCCGGCGGGCGCCACATTGGATGAACTCAATCAAAAAACACTTGCGATTGAAAAAAATATTCACTCACACAAAGAACATTCCGAAAACATTAAAACCATCGCCTGTCAAATTTATGATGACAAGGCATATGTCTTTGTGGTGCTAAAAAAAGGAATTCGATCCCTGAAAAAAGCAGAACAAGAATTAAAATATTGGAGACATGAACTTCACATCCCCGAATATAGTATAAAAATCATAGACATTCCCAAATTGGACACACGAGAGGGTTTTGACACCCCCTTGGCCGTTGTAATCCGTCACGATGATGCCAAAGAGAGAGAAAAAATCCTATTCCAATTTAAAGAAGCCCTTAAAAAATCAGACGACCTTTTATATATTTCATCCAGCATTGACAAAAATAAACCTGAAATCCACATTGAATTGGATCGCCTAAGAATCAAAGAGCTGGGTTTTTCTGAACCTGACATTGCAAGCGAAATATATGGACTGCGACATGGAATAAAAATTTCTGAGTTTCAATCCCACGACATCCGAGTCATAGACGAAAAACAAAAAACAGCCACCGCCCAAGATTTAAAAACTCTCCCCTTCGGCCTAAAAAATAATTCCGGCCGATCGATCGCATTGGAGAACTTGGCCACGATCGAACCCCAAAGTGGAGACACCACGATTGAGCATACCCAAGGCATGGCATCCACTGTAATTGAAGGACAACTTCCCATTGATCGCTCATCGCTGGAATCGATTTATAAATTCATTGAATCGGTCATTCAGAAATTTCCTCATTTTACTCCTCATGTGTCCATTGATGGAACGCTTCACGTATTTAAAGATACATTTTCCGATTTGTTTCTTGCATTCATCATCGCATTCATTCTGGTCTATATGATTTTGGCATGCCAATTTGAATCGCTCATTCAACCCATCACGATGATGCTTACGATTCCTTTATCGACCATTGGAATTTTGGCAGGGGTGTATTTATTTGGGCTCAATCTGGACGTCATTGTGATGCTGGGCATTATTTTATTGGTTGGAATTACCGTGGATGCAGGCATTCTCATTATTGAATACACCAATATTTTAAGAGAACGCGGCATGGATCGAAATGAGGCACTGATGACTGCCATACGCCACCGAATGAGACCCATTTTTATTACCACATTGACCGATATTTTGGGAACAGCCCCCATGGCGTTTAGTCAAGGTGCGGGGGCAGAAATGTATCAGGGATTTGGCATGGTCACCATGTTTGGCATGACATCGGCCACATTTCTAACGTTGCTGGCCCTCCCATTAACCTACGCCTGGATTGAAGATGTGAGCGATCATCTGCAATTTAAATATTTAAAATTTAAAACACTTTTTTTACCGAAAGGAGAAATCACCTCATGAAAGGCATTATCATTATTTGCGATCAGGAACTCGAGCGGGAAATTGATTTTATATTTCGTTCAAATAAAATTGAAAATTACAGCCTTTTTAAAAATGTCATGGGAAAAGGAGAATCGGGTTTAAAATTGGGAGATTCCGTTGGACCTGGATTAAATTTTGCATATTGGATCGTCTTGGATGAAAAAACAGCTCAAACATTTATTAAAGACTTAAAAGATTTTAAAGAAAATAAATTAAAAAACAAGGGAATATCTGTATTTTATTTTCCCATTGAAGGAGCCCTGTAGTGAATTTTATATCCTTTTTTGTGAATCGCCCCATTGCCGCAACCATGATTCTTCTCATTTTCTTTTTCTTTGGAGTCATGGGATTAAACAAAATGCCAGTGGATTTATTTCCCAATGTCTCCCATCCCCAATTGTCCATCGTGACCAAATATGAAAATGCATCCCCCGATGAAATTGAAAAAGAAATTTCCAAAGTTTTGGAAGAAGAACTTTCTTTTTTAAAAAATCTAACCTACATCCGATCGATCTCACAAGAAGGAGAGTCCAGATTGGAACTTTCGTTCCATTGGGGCACCCATATGGATTTTGCGGCTCTTCAGGTTAGGGAAAAAATCGACATCGTCAAAGACAAACTTCCAGAAGATGCAGATGACCCCATTGTGGAGCGCTATAATCCCAACGCCCAACCCATCTTAATGATCAATGTCACCGGGGCTTCATCGGGTCACCAACCCATGGTCGCTTCGAGTCATCCATCTATGCCCGGTTCGGACATTGAGTTACGACGTATTGCGGACACCCAACTCAAATCCACATTTGAACGCGTCATGGGAGTGGCCCAAGTCAAAGTATTTGGCGGCCAAGAATCAGAAATTGAAGTGTCCTTAAATCCCCATCAGTTAAAGGCTTTTCGGTTAACCGTTCAGGATGTGATCAATGCACTCAAAGCATCCAACATCACCT
>CAZDSE010000289.1:0-2867 GCA_964507905.1 uncultured bacterium
TTGGAAAGGTCCTTTTTATGGATATCGACGAGTGATTGAAACCTTTAAACGCACGGAATCTCCCCGCAGGTTGAGACCCATGAATATTTACTATCACTTTTATTCCGGCGAACGACAAGCCTCCCTTGAGGCATTAAAAACTGTTTATGAATATGCCCTCACTCAAAATATATTTCCGCTGTATCCGTCTCAATATGTAGCACTTCTCGAAGGATTTCATTCTTTGAACATTTCTAAAAAAAATAACGGATGGGAGATTAAGTCTCCGGGCTCACTTCGAACCATTCGCTTTGATGACACAAATCAAATCCCCGATATGTCCAAATCCAAGGGAGTCGTGGGATTTATGCATTATCAAAATTCACTCTATGTGGATTTGGCCGACAAAGCTCCCCATGTCATTTATTTGACAGAACCCCTAAAATCGACTCACAAAAAGGGCACAAAATGACGATAAGATGATAGCCGATGAATATTGCTCCCTGGAAATTCGTTTTATTCGTAGGAATCATTCTCGCAGTCGCTTTTATTCTTTTTCCCAGAGATAAAGAATTAAGCGAAATGCTGATGGGCAATTTTCAATATGAAGAAGCCAAGTCTCATATTGAAAGAGCACACGAGAAAAATACTCTCGACACCCGTGCTCTCAGAAATCTGGCCCGATACTACGAAGTCATGGGAAAATCAAAAGAGCAGCTCGAAATCTATGAAAAATTGGTCCAACTTCTACCCAAGAACGTAGAGTTTCGATATCAACTGGCCAAGCTCTATCGTTGGAACAATAGACCCATGGAGGAATTGGCCCAGCTGGAAGCCGTTGAAAAAATCACACCGAAGAATCCCCAATTGCTGCTGCGCCTTATTGATTTTTATACATGGAGAAAGGAAACAGAAAAAGCAGCTGAAATCATGAAACAATTGATCCAAGCCGAACCTTGGAATCCCGAACATTACGTTAGACTCGCAGATGATTATATCCGACTTAAAAAATATAATGAAGCCATTCAAACGTATGAAGCCCTCATTAAAAACGTCAGGCAAACCGATCTTCAATATCACATTGAACTTTCGGATATCTATGAATGGCAAAAACAAAATGATAAGGGAGTTAAGCTTCTACTCAAAGGCTTAAGTGTAAAATGGAATGGTGCGGTCCACGCCCCTCCCCGATTCAAACTGCCAAAACATTTGGATTCGGAAGATTGGGAGGTCATGGAACGACTCAATGTCCATTACGATCACCTAAAAGAGTATGATAAAAATAAATTCCTGTATGAAGCGCTCTTGAAATATGAACCCAATAAAGTTTTTGTCCGAGAAGACTATGCAAATTTCTTATGGAAAATCGGTGAACACAAAAATGCAATTACTCAATTTGAATATCTATTATCTCAAGAGCCACAAAATTTAAAATTCATAGACGAACTGGCCGATCTCTATGCCAGCATTAACGATCTATCGACTGCAGAAACCTATTACCGTCGCGCACTGGACATTGATTCGAATCACACGCCGTCTGCATTGGCATTGGTTCAGGTATATATCTGGAAAGAGGAGCCAGAGCACGCCATCCCACTCCTCATGCGACTTTCCAATCAGAATAGTCCAGATGTCAAAAGTGCCTTGGCCAATGCGTACTTCTATTCCGGAGATCACACCCAAGCGATTGAACTCTATCAAGAGCTGGTCAAACTCAATTCTCACAAAAAAGATTACGAACGAAATCTGGCTGATGCCTATTTATATTCTGGCCAAGTGGCAAAGGCCACCGCCATCTATTTAAAACTCATTCAAAAGTATCCAAAGGAACGCATTTTTTACATTCGTCTGGGCGAAGCCCATATTGCTGGGGGCAAATTTGAAAGTGGCATTGAAATATTAAAAGACGAGTTGAGCAACTCTCCAAACAATCCGGACATCACATCCCTCTTGGGAGCTGCGTATCAGGGATTGGGATGGACCGGCGAAGCGGAGCGTTATTATGAGCGAACTCTAGAACTCATTTCTCAGTCAGAGATGAGATCCCCTCAGTCCCAAAAACAGATCACATCACTCGAAAAGAAAAGGCAGATGCAACTGCTCAAAGCCAAAACACTTCTCCAACTCTCATCATCGTTGGAGGGGCTTAAAATTTTAGAAAAAATGTATCGAAAGAATAAAAAACGAAAAGAAGTTTACATTACCTACGCATATGCGCTGATGCAGCATAAGCAATATGAGCGTGCACATCATATTTTATATCCCATTTCACAAACATCCAACGAACCGGAAGTATATCGAGCATTGGGCTCCTTATATGATGAGGTTCAAGATCCATACACGTCATCCCAATATTATGAAAGAGTCTTAAAAAAAGTTCCGTCCGATAAAAATGCCCTCCTCTCTTTGGCTTTTAGCTATCAAAATTTGCATCGCCCGATAGATGCCAAAAATATTTCTGCCCGACTACGCACCGATCATCCAGACTGGGGTTCCGTCCGACAATTCGAAGAGGACCTTAAATTTTCTTTTGCGCCAAAAATATCTGCTTCTGCTTATTACACCCATTTGAGATCCGGTGAGTCCATCCGTTATGAGCATAATCATGGAGAGTACCAAGTCACCAATCGCTTTAGATTTTTGGGGGATATTCGGTTGGGCAATTACCGATTTTTGGGAAATAATATCGACGAACGCATTTCCACCATTGATCTCGGAGGAAATTATTTTTGGAATGAATTCACTGAAAGCACATTTGCGATTCGACAGTTTATTGGGGGGCCCACAGTAATACTGGGAATAAAAGCCAATCAGGATTTTAATTTTTTTAAAGATAAAGACTATGCATCGACGCTTTCGTTAAACACATCCATCCATGAATCTTGGCT
>CAZDSE010000290.1:0-910 GCA_964507905.1 uncultured bacterium
CAGAACGTGAGTTTGTGGCTTTAAAGAAAGCCCAATTTATGATGGACAAGGTGGGGAGCCAATTTGTGGGGTTTATTTCCCATATTGCAGAATTTGGTTTTTTCGTAGAATTAGATGTGTTTTTTATAGAAGGCTTGGTGAGGGTGACATCGTTAAGTGATGATTTTTATCAATTTATCGAAGAGCAGTATAAGATGAAGGGACGCAAAACAAGGAAAGAATTTCATTTGGGACAAAAGGTGCTGGTCGAAGTGGAACGTGTCGATATAGATAAGCGCCAGATCGATTTTGTGCTTCAAGAAGAAATGTGATCGAGGAAGTATGAATATTTTTAAAATTGGGAGTCAGATCGGACAGACGGTTAAAAACGTCGCTCGTCTAAAAACCATTGTAAGCGTTTTGGGCAAGCATGGTTTGGCCGAAATAGTTGAACGGATTGGAGTCACAAAACTCATTCCGGATATTATTCTTCGATCTGAAAAAGGAAGTGAAAAATTAACGCTGCCAGAGCGATATCGCATGGCTTTTGAAGAACTGGGACCGACGTTTGTGAAGCTGGGGCAAGTCTTAAGTACGAGACCCGATCTGGTTCCGGAAGAATACACTGAAGAATTTAAAAAACTACAAGACAGTGTAAAGCCGGTCGAGTTTAAAGTCATAAAAACCGCAGTTGAGAAGGAATTGGGCGGCTCATTGGAAAAAGTGTTTAAATCATTTTCAGAATCCCCTTTGGCGGCAGCCTCTATTGCCCAGGTTCACGAAGCCATACTTCACGATGGAACCGAAGTCGTGGTCAAGGTTCAGCGCCCGGGAATTAAAGAAATGGTGGATACCGATGTCAGCATTTTATTTGCAGTGGCAGGCTTGGCTGAAAAATATGTGGAGGAAACAAAAACTTTTAATCCAAAAG
>CAZDSE010000290.1:920-2822 GCA_964507905.1 uncultured bacterium
TTTAAAAAGATCCAAAAAGAAAGTAACTTTGTGGTTGAAGCCGGGAATATGACTCGGATTAAGAAAAATTTTGAAAAAGATAAAGAATTGGTTGTGCCAAAAGTCTATCGTGATTACAGCTCGGAAAAAGTATTAACACTTGAAAAAATAAAAGGGGTGAGATTGAGCGATCGAGATGCGCTTCAAAAATTTGGTGTGGATATTAAAAAAGTGACCCACACCGGGGTTCAGACTTTCTATAAAATGGTTTTGGTCGATGGTCTTTTCCATGGAGATCTCCATTCGGGAAATATTTTTGTTTTAGAAGATGGAAAAATTGCGCTCATCGATTTTGGGATTGTGGGGCGACTGAATCAGAGAACTCGAGATGCATTGGGAAATATGTTTTTGGCGTTGGTGATGGAAGATTATGAAGCCTTGGTTTATGAATATTGTGAACTTGGGGTTTCTACCGGAAAAGTGGATGTAGAGCTTTTTTCAAAACAAGTTCGAGAAATGGTGGAACCGTATTTTGGGTTGCCACTTAAAGAAATCAATGTCGGACGAATGCTTTTGGAGTTGACCGTATTGGCGAGTCAGCACAATATTCGGATGTCTCAAGATTTGATGCTTGTGTTTAAGGCCTTGATTACGATTGAAGGGATGGGACGTTCGATTGACCCCGATTTTGATATTGTAAAAGAAATGAGTGACTTTGCTCAGGTCCTTTTTAAAACGAAATATGATCCGGATCGATTGACCAAAGAACTGATGAATGTTTTGAGAGATAGCACGGGATTATTGAAAGTGCTTCCTCGGCAACTAAAGCAAATTCTAAAAAGACTGGCCAATGAAGAGTGGGTGAGTCACGTTCAAATTCAAAATTTAAAAGAATTTCAAGATGCCATGATGAAGGGCCGACAACTGATGTCTTTGTCAATTCTTATCTCATCCATTGTTGTTTCATCGACATTGGTACTTATTTTTCACAAAGGGCCTGCCATTATAGGATTTTCAATATTTGGAATATTGGGCCTCGGCGCAGCTGGTGTGTTGTGTTTTTTGTATTTGGTATCTTATTTTAGAAGATAATTCGATTTATTGAACAAAGATCCGTTTTAAATCTTCCTCTTTAAACTCTTTTCCATGGAAGAGATTGTCTCGAATCCAATCATATTTTTTCATAAGAGTTTCGCTACTTTGGGCCTTGGTGAAAAATTCATCTTGGCGCATGACAAAGTATCCCAAGGAATCACCAAAATCTTCCTCGTAATTATTGAGACAAGCATATGAAGTAATAAAATCTTTGGCTACAGACTCTTGTCTGCAATAAGAAAAGGGATAACTGTAATTTCCTGTAATCCCCAATAACTTCATTTTTTCAGTCATGCTGCTATATGTGCTCCAACTGATATTCTTAAATCCAGAAATATCGACTCCATAGTCTGCTGAATTAAAAACAATAAAATGCCCAAATTCATGAATATCAGCCAGTCTTTCTTCGCGATAGGGGATGTCTAAAGAATTGGATTTATAAAGATTGCGATATTCGTAGGGATTGTAATGAAATCGCATCGGAGTGGCACCTTGATAAATTCGCTTGTTTACTCTCAACGCTGACCCACAAGAGACATCTATGCATAAGGTTAAACCGGTTACGTATTTAAAAACTTTTTCAAGAGGAAAGAAATTTGCAAGGTCATCATGAAACATTGCCAGACGTTTGACAAGCTGAGTGGCATATTCTTTTTTGGCTATTGCTTGTTCTCCTGCCGATACTTGATCTACCAGCTTTTGTGTCAATGGATCGTATTTAAAAATATATTTCCAAGGTTTGTATAGATCCAGCGCAAATCCCGGATTTTTTATATTTGGGACCACTTTGACGGCGCCTGCTTCATAGTATTTTCCATCGCCATCATA
>CAZDSE010000291.1:0-2796 GCA_964507905.1 uncultured bacterium
GCGGCAATGGAGCCTCTCCATCGGCGTCACCCGCCAATGGAAAATGAAATTGATTCTCACTTTTCTTTTTATCCGCCAGATTATCGATCACATGCTGGCAAAGTGGCTGACGAACTTCATGAGCCAGTGTTCAATACTGAATCTTTTCCCTATTCCAAATGGACCTACATTGGGCAAATCCGAAATAGCTATATTTTATGTGAGAGTCACGATGAATTGCTTTTTATTGATCAGCATGCGGCGCATGAGCGACTCATTTTTGAAAAACTGACAAAAAAAATAAACAATCATCAATTGGAGTTGCAGTATCTTTTGGTGCCACTGTCATTGGAACTGTCACCGTCAGATGCATTGAGCCTCACAGATTTTTTATCTGCCTTTCGTGATTTGGGTTTTGAGATTGAGCCTTTTGGAGGGACGACGTTTTTAATAAAATCAGTCCCCAGGTTATTTCAAAATCGCGTGACGATCGATTTTTTTAGGGGACTTTTAGAGGAATTAAAGGCATCCCCCCAAATAAAAGGCAGTGTGGTTCTTCACAAAGTATTATCGACGTTGGCGTGTCACTCGGCACGAACGGCTCATGAAAAATTAGAGCGAGATGAAATACTGTCCTTGTTGCAATCTTTAGATACTCTAGAGCAAGCGCCCCATTGCCCCCACGGTCGGCCATTTGGTTTTAGACTCCCCATTTCTGAAATAGAGAAGAAATTTAGACGGTAAGGATATGATTGAATTATCCATTCCATGTATATTGGGTCCCACGGCTGTTGGCAAAACAGATCTGTCTTTGGAGTTGGCCCTAAAGTTAAATGCAGAAATTGTCTGTGTCGATTCAACTTTGGTATATCAAGAATTTGATATAGGTACAGCCAAGCCCACTCATGTCCAACAGGCCGCCATCAAACATCAAGTGTTGGATAGGGTGACAGCCAATCAAGAATTTAAAGCGCATGATTTTTGCGAAGCTGCCAAAACAGCGATTCAAGATATTACGAAACGTGGGAAACGACCGATACTGGTCGGGGGATCGGGATTTTATTTTAAAGCATTGGAAAATGGCATGCTGGGAGCTCCTCCCAAGAATGACGATATTCGAAGAGAAATTGAATTGGAAATTCAAACCAAGGGGCTTCTTCAGATTTATGAATATCTAAAAAAAATGGATCCCGAATCAGCTCAAAAAATCCACAGCCATGATCAATATAGAATTATTCGGGCTTTAGAAGTGTTGAAGATCAGTGGGAAACCCCTATCCCAATTTTATAGAGAACATGAGGGTCAGCGCCAATATCCGTTTACCAAAGTAGGGATATTTCGAGAGTCCGGAGATCATATTCAAGCCATTAAACTTCGGACGAAAAATATGATAGAAGCTGGATTTCTGGATGAAGTGAAAAGTCTAATGACAAAGTATGCGCCTGATTGCAAACCCTTTCAAAGTGTTGGTTACAAGCAAGCCATGCAATATATAAATGATGAACTTTCTTGTGAGCAATTTATGGATACCATGAATCTTGAAACCCGGCATTTGGCCAAAAATCAGATGACATGGTTTCGTGCGGATAAAGAGATTACGTGGTTACCCCCAGACGCTGATCCAATCTATGCATATTTATCTATGCTTATCTGCTAAGCGTATCTATACTATGCCTTTGCCTATGCTTATTTGGGTCACGACAGTTGATCATTGAAGAAAGTTAAGCATTCTGATAACATACCGCGTTATGAACAGCATGACGGGGTATGCAGCGGTCCAAAAGAAGGTGGGGAATGGTCGGATATCGGTTGAAATCAAAACACTGAATAGTCGATATTTGGAATGTAAGTTCAAAAGCTCGTCCATTTATAATTTCTTAGAACCCAAAGTATTGGAACTCGTTAAAGGGATCATTGTCAGAGGCTATGTTGAGATTTCTCTTTACGGGGAGGACTTAGAAACATCACCCAAAAATTTCCCTAATTTGAATGCTGAGCGATTGAAGCATTACATCAAGGAATTAAATGCCATGCAAAAAAGTTTGCATTTGAAAGAATCGTTAACTCTTCAGGATCTTTTGTCTCTGCCCAATGTGTGGACAGGCTCTTCGGAAAAGAAATCATCTCAAAATCATTGGAAAATGGTTCAGCCGATATTGAAAGAATGTCTCGACAAAGTAACACTGGTTCGTGAAAAAGAAGGAAAGATTTTAAAACAAGATATCTTGAATTATTCAAAGAAACTGGATCACTGCGCTCAGCTATGGATCAACGAAAAAGATCGAATTATTCAAGATTCTCAAAATAAATTAAAAGAACGAGTGTCTCAGTTGCTTCAGGATAAAGCAGTCGACGAATCAAGGCTACTTCAAGAAGTGGCCTTGGCATGCGACCGATCAGACATCAGTGAAGAATTGGTTCGATTTGAGAGTCATTGTAAAAATTTAAGGAACATGGTGAATCAAAAAGGATCCATCGGAAAGAACCTCGATTTTCTCATTCAAGAGATGATGAGAGAGGTCAATACCATTGGATCTAAAGTGCGCGATTCCAAGATGAGTCAAACTGTGATCGAATGCAAGTCCGTTATCGAAAAGATGAGGGAGCAAGTTCAGAATGTCGAATAAAGTCGGGAAACTCTTCATTGTGTCTGCGCCATCGGGGGCAGGGAAGACGTCGCTTAGCTTAGAGGCATTGAAGCGATTAAAAAATACGGTCTTATCGATTTCATACACGACTCGAAGTCCCAGAGAAAATGAAATTAATGGGGTGCACTATCACTTTGTGAGTGACGCGAAATTTAAACATATGATGGAG
>CAZDSE010000292.1:0-2784 GCA_964507905.1 uncultured bacterium
GCTTTTCCGATAAATCTTCCATGAAGACGGAGGCATCTTTGTATGCTTTTTCTAAAGCAATTTCCTGAATTTTTTCTATAATGGCTTTTTGAAAAGTATCGTGATCCCAAGGAGGTGTTCTTTTTTGAGATTGAATGTATGCATTATTTAAAAAATTAATATTAACAGGGATGTCGTTTACGCAGTACCAAATAAAGTCATAGATATCACGGCCCTTGAGATACGTCCGACAAAAAATGGCGCTTAATTTTCCAGCGAAAAGAGATGGCTTGTCATGATGCCGGATACGAATAGTATAGCCATCTTTATAAACAGCACTGGTTTCGATATTATACCCCAGAGGTGGATTGGTATCGATATCTAATTTGACTGAAAGTCTTTGATTGCCTTTAAATTGCTTCGATACATAAGGGAGAAGATGCTTAAATTTGAAATAGCAATTTTGAACTGTTCCCTCTGATTTTAATTTAAGCTCTATTTGAAAATCATAATCCAGTAGATCTTTTTCAATGGTATGGATAAATATTTTAAAGTCGAATTTTTTCTTTTCATTTGTCTCCAGGCTAAAATCAATATCCTCCGAAAAGCGTCTGAGGTCATAAAGCACCCTTAGGGCGGTTCCTCCCACAAAGTTAAGATGTGAAAAGAAGTTCTTTTCGTCTATAATTCTCAGCATAAGGTTTTGAATTTTTTCTCGCAAATAAGCGAGCTTTAGATCGTCAGGAACTTTTTTAATTTCTTGAATAAAAATGTCTTTCATGTTTTTTCCTCCCGAATTAATTTGATTAAGATTTTAATCATTCTTTTAACTTTCAACGAATTCATTTTGTTTGAGTATTCTTCAAGTTTGGTAATTCGCAAGCGCTCAAAATTTTGTAAACGTAAATTATCGATAAAATAGCCCCTCTCGATTTTAACCATAGGGTCAAAATAGATTTTATCAATAAGGGCCTTTTCAGGTGTCGCGATTAATACGGCTTGGTCGGAAAAATCCCTAATTTTTTCATAGCCAAAAAAATAATCTCTTTTAACATGATGATAGCTATAATTTCCAAAATCATTTTGAAAGAGTTTGGTTTTATGGGTGGAGATGGCGGTGACAAGATGTACTCTTTCAGGGATGAGTCCATAAAAATTAAGAGCAAATTCTAAGCTGACATAAGAAGGAGAATATAGGATGTTGGAGATGAAAAGTTGCGAAACTTCTTTTTTTTGATAGTCATAAGGAAGAGAATAGACCCCTCTTTTTAATCGGATTATTTTTTTTTGTTTGGTCCAACGGTTGAGTTGGTTCCTCAGGACTTGTGATGGTCTTGTGGCCAAAAAGGCTTCTGAAAAACAGGGGATGTTTTTAACCTTTTGAAATAAATCTTCGTACTTCATGTTTCCAATAATAACATGAAACTGTTATTATTGGAAATAAAATTGTGCTAAAAATGCAATATTAAAGACTGTCCGTTCCACTCCATATTAAGGCCATATTTTTTCTGAAGTCGCATCCATTCGGATTCTTTAACATTTTTGTTATATTTATGGGCGCTGGAGACCGCTGAAAAAATATTTCCGCCATAGAAGCCACTGGCAATGAACGCCAAAATTCCAAACGTGGGATAATATTCATTCTTCCATGTGCGATAAAGTCCATAACCAAACATGCCATTGACAACGAGAGCGGCAGCGCCATCCCAAAATCGTCCATCATACCATTGGCCCAATCCGGGAAGAGCTGCGGACATGAGTCCGGCCAAAAAAGGAGAACGATGGGGAAGACCATCCCAGCGATCTAGCTCACTCAAAAGTGATTTGGCTCTTTCAGAATGGGTTTCGTTCAATCCTGCTTTTGCATTGATCAAATCTTCTTTTAGAAAATACGTCCAAGCTTTTTGATATCGAGCGGCATCAACAAATTTACTTTTTGGAAATTGTTTCAAGAATTCATCCCATTCATGAATGGAATAGTCATATTTTTTTTTGTTTTATTCAGTTTGGGCCAAAGCAAATGAGGCTTCTTCTTTGAGATTTAGATCTTGTGAGAGCGATTGAAAATAAGGGAGAGCTGCATCCCATTTTTGCCCTTTTAGGTATGAAAAACCGATTTGAAATTTTATTTTATTGGTTAAGGAATGATTGGGATAAAAATGAATAAAGCGTTTATACTCAGTAATCGCACGATAATAATCTTCTTCTTTATATAGCGAGTTGCCAAAGGTAAGAATTTGAGTGGGTGAGTCAAAACTCAATGCGAGCGAGCCAAAAAAAATGTTTTGAATAAGAGCAAAAAGAACCCAAACCATGTTTTTCATTGTAAAAACCAAAAGTCATTGGCCGATACAGGATCCGAAAGGCGCATGCGACCAAATTTTTCAATCAAAGGATAGTTTTGCTCTTCTTTTCCATGATCTCTCATGAAACGATCGGTGGCCATCCATCCACCGAGAATGGGGCCATGTTTTTGGATGGCCTGATAGCCGAAGTCGGCACACGTGGGAATCATTCCACACCGGGCTCCATCTGCCGGGCTTATCATTTTTTGATAGAAATAATAGCCGTGGTCAAAGCGATTGTTCCAGAAGTTATCCTGAGGCGCCAATATATTATGACCCCGAAGGATCTCTTCTCTAATAACAGGGGCTTTTTCTGAATTTGACCAGGGTTCTTCTGAAAGGCAGGGAATGGTAGCAGCAAAAATAAATAAGGCAATGCCCAAGCTCACCCAATTTTGGAAACACCAAAAATTTAGCCTCATATAATATCTTTAATTTTTTCCGAAATAGCATCAGGATT
>CAZDSE010000293.1:0-2782 GCA_964507905.1 uncultured bacterium
TATTTAACTGTAATTCTTTCTTTTTTAAGGGGTTTTTCATTTTCACACATCGTACATTTCATAAGAGTTCTCCTTCTTTATTTTTTTCGTTTATCCCAGGCGGTGATTATAATCATGCCATCACCTAATTCTAAAAATGCCACAACAACCATCATATTTGTAGTTTCCAAACGATATCGATAACTTCCTTTTTCAAACTCACCGTCTGTATAAATTCTAGCTCCTGGGCTTTTTAAAATATTAATTGCATCTAAGGTTGTTAAGCCATCTTTTTTAAGTTCCTCTAAAGCATGCCTCGAAAAGAATACCTTATGAGGCATGTGGTTCATGATTTTTGTTATGAGCTTTCTTGCTTCATTCCTGTCTAATCTTTTTGTCTTATAGTCAAATGTTGACATTAAATCAATAGTAGAATGATAAAATAGTTTCGTCAAGAATAAAGAAACGTCCAGTTTCCCTACAGTGTCAAAAGAATCAATACTAATTGAGCATTTGAAGTATCCCATGTTCTATATAAAGGCATGAAATTATTAATATTTTTATATTGAGATATCTGGCACGGAAATTGCTTAATTTTTAAGCTTTTTTGTGGTATAGAATTCGAGTCATTTTTAACCCCATGATGGAGGATGAATCAAATGGTGCAAATTAAAAAATTATTTTGGGTCTTCTTTTTTGTGATGGCAGTTGGATTACCATCTGTTCATGCAGCGGATGAGAATGGCCAGGAATCAATAAACAGTGAAAATCCTGAGGAAAGTTATGTTCCTGGATCTGGGATTTGGGCATGTCTCAAAGACATGGTTTGTGAACCATTTCGAATGATACATGATGATTACAAGGCGATTGGTTTTATGATTAACGGAGATGAAGAGGGGGCCAGGGAATGGGTGTTGAGCGGAGAGGCATGGAGCAATTTTTCAAAAGGTGTTCATGCGTATAATTTGAATCATCTCGAAGATTCTTTTGCAGAAAAGGGATTGGGGTTTGGAAAAGAAATGGCCGCGGGATTCATTATGATGCCATGGGAAATGAAAGAAGCCATACAAGAGGGCGACTATGAAAAAGCGGAATATTTGGGAACAAGTATTTTGATTACTGTTACCCCAGCCGCTTATGGACTTAGAAATGTGTCTCTCACTCTTCCCAAGAATTCGATTCGATATGTTCCGTTTCAAATGGGTGAAAATCAAATGGCATTGGCGGCAGTGGCCACTCAAGCCATTACAATTGAGGGATTTATTATTCATGAAGGAGCAGTTATTGGAATTTTTATGAGACCGAATTATGAACCCCCTTCTGATTATGAAAAACCTATAAGATGGGTTCAAGACGGACCTCATAGTAAGAGTGGAGAGTGGCAATATGAAGATGGAAGACCCGTACCTTCAAACCATCCTGGTTTACGAGAAGGAAGAAGCCACACCGAAACAGGAACAATGCAATCAAAACAAATAAAAAAATCCGCTCCGGAATTGGAATTTATTTCTACTAAAGAATTTGAAGAAGCTTGGTCTAGGTATGGGAACTTGAGAAGTAAAATTGCTAACGAAGGTGAAGGCGCGCTTACAACAGAAGGGCTAATCGAATTTAAGGCTCTAGAAGATAGACTATTTAAATATTGTAGAAAACAGGGCTACATGTTCTTCCGTTTATATTAGTTATTGTGGTCAGTTGTATCATTCAAAGTTAATCGATATCCAGTATCGATAACACCTATCCCCGATCTGAAACAGACATTCTCTACTTCAACTAGGTAGAGATACCACTGGATCCCCGCTTTCGCGGGGATGACCACAGAAGATGTCATCCTGTATTTTTGAATATCGATCCTTCACTTCGTTCTGGATGACAGAGTATAATTCCACCTGAAATCTTTCCTTGAGCACATGGGGCCCCTCTCGCCCTTTTAGGGCTCGGGGGAATTATGCACGATGTGCATAATTCATCTTACATCTTAGTTTAATCTAAAAACCACGAGATCTTTCGCTCTACCCCATCGCATTCATCTTATTTAATCCTTCTTGGATTTTTTCTTTGCGGGAGACGAGTTCTTGGAAGCGAGTTTTTTCCTTGTCCACCACTTCTTTGGGGGCACGTTCGATAAAGGCTGGGTTTGAAAGTCGTTGATTGAGAGATTCCATATCGGATTCGATTTTGATTAATTCTTTTTGTAGGCGTTTTTTTTCTTCCTCCACATTGACCAGATCCGTTAGCGGAATATGAATTTCTGCAAAGCCCACGGTTCCTGTGGCCATCCCTTGAGTTTGGGAAAAAGTGGAGCTCATCACCAATTGTGAGAGCTTTCCCAAATTTTTAATCGCATCCTCGTATTTTTGGAGCAAAGAAATCACTTTTTGATCGGGCTTCACCAAATAAAGAGACAACATTTTAGATGGAGAAACTCCATTTTCTCCACGAACGTTCCGGATATAAGAAATAACGGCTTTTACTTTTTCGATATCTTTTTTTACTTTGGAACTGATCCAAGCTTTATTGAATTTCGGATATTGAGTGGTCATAATGCTCTTTTCTTCTTTTACAGGAAGCACCTGCCACAATTCCTCTGTCACAAAAGGAACAAATGGATGCAACAGTTTTAAAAGTTCTTTTAATACATAGACCAGGACTTGCTCCGCTTCCGCTTTGTGGTTTTCAGATTTCAAATGTGGCTTTACAAATTCAATGTACCAATCACAAAACTCATGCCAGGTGAAATGATAGACGCAATTGGCAGCCTCATTGATTTTATATTCCACGAGATAGCGCTCTGTGTCTTTCA
>CAZDSE010000294.1:0-2766 GCA_964507905.1 uncultured bacterium
AGAAAAGTTTGAAAAAGTTCTGGGAGCTCAGAGGTTAAGTTAAAATGTGGTCTTGAAAATGAGGTGCTCCACAACGGCGGTAGAAAATGATTTTTGATATGATGATAAAAATCAAAAATGGGTGTTCCATTATATCCCCATACGCGCAATAAATCGCATCCCAGTAAATCAATGGGAAATCCCCACAAAAAATATGCGTAGAATAATACCAGGGGACATAAAATAATAAGAAAGGTGTTAAAGTTCTTTGAGTTCACGAGAGCTTTTACAGAAATAAATCCCGATTTTGACTTATCCACGTATAAAGATTTTTAAGTCCTATATTTACACTGGTTTTGGGTGTCCAATGCAGCTCTGTTTCAATTTTTCGAATATTTGATATATAGATGGGTTGATCGCCCGGTCGCCAATCAGAGAATTGATAGTTTATTTTCTTGCCACAAAGATCTTCCAGGCGTGTTAAAAATTGCAGGAGGGAGAGGGTATTTTTCGGTCCGCCACCTACATTGAATGCCTTACCCTTGACAACCGATGGATTTTGAATGGCCAAATCATATGCTGCAACCAGATCATCAATAAAAAGAAGATCACGAACTTGTTTTCCATTCCCATACACAGTGATTTTCTTATTTAAAAGCGCAGCAATCATAAACCACGCCACCCAACCTTGATCTTCTATGCCAAACTGACGGTATCCATAAATGCAAGATTGGCGGAAAGATGTTGTTGGCAATCCATAAATGCGCGCATAGTCCAAGACATATTGATCAGCGCCACCCTTGGAACAACCATATGGAGAGTAAAAATCCAGTGGTTCATTCTCGCCCACTCCAGAAAGGGAATTCTTAAATGCATAGTGATCGTTTTTTTCTTCAGCTGGTATGTCGGACAAGCATCCGTAGACTTTATTCGTAGAGGCATAAATTAAAAGGGGCACTGAAGAAAATCTTTTTTTGTTTTCGCGAATGGCTTCAAGAATATTGAAAGTTCCCAGAAGATTGTCTTCAAAGTCTCGCCTGGGATCTTTAACGGATGTGGTGACAGCGACTTGTGCCGCAAGGTGCAAAATGGCCGTCGCATCGGGATAGGATTGGATAAAATCGTAAACTTGATCTTTGTTTCGAATATCTCCTTTTATTAAATCAAAATTTCCGATCGTTTTAAGCCATTCCAGATTGGATTTGGTTCCTTCTCGGCTTAAGTTGTCAAAAACGCTCACATTGGCATTTTTTTGAATGAAATGTCTGGCGGCGTTACTTCCTATAAAACCCGCTCCACCGAATATAAGAATTCTCATAAGTCTCATGAGACTTTAGAAAGTCTTATCTCTTGTGTCAAGATGTAAAAGGCTGTAAGAAGCATGAAATGGAGAAGGAATTTTTTAGCAATTCAGACTACAGTCTTCCCGAAGCAAATTTAGAGCTATGCAAAAAGGTGACCCAAAACTCTGATGTGTTGGATTTGGGATGTAGTATTGGTCAGAATTCCCAGATTCTAAAGCGAACCAAAAATTGTCGTATCATGGGCGTTGATTTCGCAACCGATTATTTGAACAGGGCCAAACAGGTTTGTGATGAAGTCATTCAATGTGATCTCAATAATTCAATGTCATTGATGGAAAAAATAAATGAGGCAAAGATGCATAGATTTGATCATATCTTATTGGCAGATGTTATAGAACATTTGGCATATCCCGAAGAACTATTAATGCGTTTAAAAACATTGCTTAAGCCGGGTGGGTCATTCATCATCTCCATACCCAACGTGGCCAATTGGCAAGTGAGGCTCCATCTTTTGAGTGGGCAGTTTAACTATACTGGAGGAGTGTTAGATCCAGGGCATTTGCGTTTCTTTACCTTGCGATCATTCTTGGCATTATTGAATCATATTGGATGTGAAGCAGTTTCCATTGAACCCAGGAATGCAACATGGCCTTTGAAGCTTTTATCAAAGCTTAGAAAAACACTATTTGCGTTTCAGTTTGTTATTGTGGCTAGGTCGAAATTTGAGGAAGCCCAATAGTTTTTAGGAGCTCAAACTTACCACTGGACTTCTTGAGATATTTAAACAATATCCAGTCTGAAATCATACGATTCTGTTGTACATTTTTTCGTAGACGAAGTGTCTGTATCAAGTTTTTTAAATTCCAACCTATAACAGCTCTATGGATATGAAATTGTTTTTTCCATTGCCCCCTAAAACATCCATACAATAAAATTTCCATTATATTGGTTAAGAAATAAACGGGAAGAATCAGGCATAAAGTTAAAAGGCTATAATTCTTTAATAACATGCACAGAGTATGTGCTTCACTTAAGAATCTTTTCCGTTCGGATGTCGAATACGTATTGTTTTGAGTGGCACAAAAACTGTCGTGATGAAACCACGATGTGGGGATGACTTTCACTTCATACCCCAAAAGCCACGTTCTCCAACACAAATCCACATCTTCCTTATAAATCAAAAATCGGTCATCAAACCCCCCGAGTTTTTCAAATAATTCTCTGCGAATAAAAATAGCGGCATCAACGTAGAAGGGAAGCCCATTGCCATATGAATATCCAAATAGGTCCATGGGAACGCCTGCATTTAAAACGTCATGTCCGAGATATGAAACTGTTTTGCATCCCAGTATTCCGATCTTTGGATTGCACTCTGCATTTTTAACAAGTTCAGAGAGCATGTGGGGATCTGCAATGATGTCGTTATTCAGAAAAAATACATATTTTCCCCGAGCGTTGGGGAATGCCTGATTGCATGCTTTGG
>CAZDSE010000295.1:0-2726 GCA_964507905.1 uncultured bacterium
AACCAAGATGGAATCTATTTTAAACACATATGCTCAAGGAATTCTTTTTTCTAAAGGGGTGTCCGTGGCAATTGTGGGTCGGCCAAACGTTGGAAAATCCTCTTTGCTAAACGCCATATTAAATTATAACCGGGCGATTGTGACCAGCGAGGCGGGGACGACGAGGGATATAATTGAGGCAACCTTTGTATACAAAGGTTGCCTATTTAGAGTTATGGATACAGCAGGAATTCGGCATGCAACAAATGATATTGAGGCCATTGGAATATCGCGTAGTTTTGAAAAAATTAATGAAGCAGATATTGTTTTGATTGTTCTAGATATAAGCGCCGCTCTAACCGATGAAGATCAAATTATTTTAGATCGAACACTGTCAAAACCCGCCATGCTGATTTTAAACAAGAACGATCTAAGCGAAAAAATAAAAATCAGCCAGCTCAACGAAAAATTTAATCACCCAACCATATGTAAAGTCTCCGCATTAAACAAAACGGGTATAGAAGATTTAAAAAGCTGCATTTATGAAAAAACCATTCAACAAAACATAAATTCTGACGCAATTGTCCTAACGAAAGAACGGCACAAAGTGGCTCTGGAAGAAGCACTCAGGCATATCCAATTATTTAGAGGTGGATTAAAAGAAAAGAAATCGCAAGAGTTTTTGGCGTTGGATTTAAAGGCCGCAATTCAAGGGATGGGACATATTGTTGGCCATATCGACTCGGAAGATATTTATGATAAAATTTTTAGTTCGTTTTGTATTGGTAAATAAAAATGAATAAAAAGGTTCAAGTCATCGTCATTGGCGCTGGGCATGCGGGGATTGAGGCTGCGCTTGCATCGGCAAGGATGGGAATACCAACGCTGTTGCTCACCATGAATTTGGATCGCGTGGGGTGGATGTCGTGCAATCCAGCCATTGGAGGAATCGCAAAAAGCCATTTGGTTAAGGAGGTGGATGCTCTGGGTGGTGAGATGGCCAAAAATATTGATGCGACAGGGATTCAATTTAGAAAACTAAACACCAAGAATGGTCCCGCGGTTTGGTCGACGCGAGTTCAGGCCGATAAAGTTCAATATGCAAAAAACATAAAGAACGTGGTTGGGGCCCAAATAAATCTCGACCTTAGGCAGGGCACCATCGAAAAAATTCATTTTAAGAATAACAAAGTGACTGGAGTGAGTACTCAAATTGGGGAATACATTGAAACAGAAGCAGTGATCGTGACAACGGGAACATTCTTATCTGGCCTCATTCATATTGGGGATATTCACTATCCATCGGGTCGCGCAGGGGATGCCTCTTCAGAGGGGCTCGCCCAGTGTTTTAGAGAGCTTGATTTGAAAGTTGGAAGATTAAAGACGGGCACACCGCCCAGGCTAAATGGAAATTCGATTGATTATACAAAACTTCAGCCCCAGTTTGGAGATGAGCCTGCCCCACCTTTTTCTTTTTCGACGGAAAAAATTACAAGAGCGCAAGTTCCCTGTTACATGACGTATACCAATGAAAAGACGCATGACATCATTAGAAAGAACATTCATCTGTCGGCGATGTACAGTGGAAACATTAAAGGCATTGGTCCCAGATACTGCCCATCTATCGAAGATAAGGTTGTGAGATTTGCAGACAAGACGAGACACCAAGTTTTTTTAGAGCCCGAAGGACTGAATACTCACGAAGTATATGTGAATGGAGTATCCACGAGTCTGCCAGTGAATATCCAAAACGACTTTGTACATTCAATCGAAGGGCTAGAGAACGCTGAAATTATGAGGCATGGATATGCGGTCGAGTATGATTTTATTTCACCGACAGAGCTCAATCCAACGCTTGAAACAAAAAAATATGGTGGTCTATTTTTGGCGGGTCAAATCAATGGAACGACCGGATATGAGGAGGCGGCGGCCCAAGGACTCATGGCAGGAATTAATGCCGCATTAAAAATAAAAAAATCAGAACCGCTTACTTTAAAAAGACATGAATCCTATATCGCTGTTTTAATTGATGACCTGATTACGAAAGGAACCCAGGAACCATATCGAATGTTTACGTCAAGGGCAGAGTATCGATTATTACTTCGTGAAGACAACGCAGATTTAAGGCTCAGAGAATATGGAAGAAAAATTGGATTGGTGAATGAACAAGATTACAATAAATTTTTATCGAAAAAAGAATCCATTGAAAAGCGGATGGAAGGACTCTCTGGTCAAAAAATTTCGCCAACGGCGGAGACGAATGAAAAATTAAAATCTGTCGGATTAAAAGAAATTGAAACGCAGATCACGCTAGAAAAGTTTTTGCGACGACCCGAGGTGGATTTTAAAACGCTCGTCAACTTGGGCCTTGTTGATGAAGAAAAAAATGAAGAGGTCATTTGTCAGGTTGAAACCCAGATAAAGTATCAGGGATATATCGATCGGCAATTAAAGGATGTTGAGAACCAAGAGAAGTTGTATAAAGTGAAGATTCCAGATGGAATGAATTTCTCATTAATTCCTGGGCTGTCTAATGAAGTGAAAGAAAAATTAGTTCGATTTAAACCGGAATCCCTAGGTGAAGCACTTAAGATCTCTGGCATTACCCCGGGATCCTTAACTGCGCTTGTGGTTGGGATCCGAAAATATAATGCCAAGGCTAAGGTAGTCCATACATTTGACACATTCTCTGAATTCTAGAAGCAATGTGGTCGTCAAAATAAGATGAGTGCTGAAGAAGAATTGGT
>CAZDSE010000296.1:0-2716 GCA_964507905.1 uncultured bacterium
TATTTCCTTTGCTCCGTTCCTTCGATAAAATGGATTCCAATTCTTCAAAGGGAACTATTTTTCGATTAACTGACATGCCCACCCTTTCCCAAATATTTAAACCATGTCGAAGTTGCCTTTTCAATTTTATCTGGTGTCCAAACGGGAGCATCTTTCATAGATTCTGGCCACAGATGAATATGACGCAACATCCGATTCACTCCGTCAGATAAAGACACTTTTGGCTCCCAACCTAAATATTTTTTGATCTTTGTAATATCGGCCCAGGTACAGTCCGGCTCACCGGGTCGTTTGGGGATATTCACAAATGGATGATTCAGCAATCGAACAAGCTCATTCACTGAATATGTTTGACCCGACCCGACGTTAAAAACTTCTTGAGAATTTGAGCTTTCTACAGCCATCATCAGAGCAGAGACCACATCGCTCACATACGTAAAATCTCGGGTCTGCGACCCATCTCCCACCACCGTTAAAGGCTGCTCAGCCAATTTCTGCCCCAAAAACACACCAAATACGGCTCCATATTGTCCAGTCGTTCGAGCCCTAGGACCATAGACATTAAAAAAGCGGAGAGACAAAACGTTTAATCCATAAATCTGTCCCCAATGAAACACGAGTTCTTCTCCCAACATTTTGGTCAATGCATATGGATATTGGGGTTTCATCGCTGCTGTTTCAGTCGTGGGATAATGGTCAGGAATTCCATAACAAGAAGAGGACGCAACGTAGATAAGTTTTTGAATCCCGAATTTTCGACTGGCTTCCAATATATTTAATGTCCCCGTCACGTTGGTATTAAAATAACGATCTGGCTGCTCAATCGATGGAACGATATCGGCCAAAGCAGCCACATGGAATACGCCATGTACCCCTCCAAATGCTGACTCTATCTGATTTCGATCCGTGATATCGGATATTGAAATTTTTAAGTTGGGATGATTTTGAACCAAAGATAAATTTTCAACTCTACCTGTGCTTAAGTTATCCAAAACACGCACACAATGTCCTTTTTCCAAAAGCGCTTCAACCAAATGGCTGCCAATAAATCCACACCCACCGGTCACGATATATATTTTTCGATCCTTTTTCAGCATGTTGGGGTAACTAAATCCTTGTTTTAACAACAATTTTTTAATAATAATTTATGGCTTCGATATGTCAATCCATTTATATAAAACTTTAGAACGAAATGCCCCTTGGCTTATTTTTTTGGCACTGTCGCTGGTAGCATCAGCCGAGTTGATCTTAGGTGCCCATCGTCCCATTCCGATTCCCGATGCATTTGATGGCTGGATCGTGGCACTCAAAACCACTTTTGATCTTTTAAAGTCGGGCTTAGTAGCGTGGGATCCAAATACGCTCTGTGGAAATCAAGGACTGCTCAGAGGATTTAGCCCATTTAATCCATTTTCACTTTTGAATGGCTTATTGCCATTATGGGCCATTTATTCTCTATGGGATTTTTTAAAATATGCATGTGCGGGATATGGAATGTATCTGTATCTTTTTAGAATTCTAAACCTGTCTTCAACTGCGAGTTACTTTGGCGGAAGCCTTTTTTTGGTCTCTTCTTTTTACTCTCCACTCAGTGAGGTCTTTAACTATGCCCTGCCCTTATTTTTATTTATATTTCATAAACTCGTAGAATCCCCAAAAGAACATTCTTTCCGGTATGGAATCTTTCTATTGATCATCACAACAACCTCATTTTTTCCTCTGACGATTCCATTTATTCCCATATTGCACTTGATTTTGATTCTAACCACCTCACCTCAAAACCGTCTCATCCAGTCTCTCTACATGTATTGTGTCTATTGGCTTCTCTACACTTTATTTCATGCCCCCACGGTATATTCTCTTCTCAGCGAAATGAATTTGTCACATCGCATGGCATTTGAGCACCTTTCATCGCCATCTTGGATTTCTCTTAGAAGCGAAATATCCAGTTTTATACGAGGGATTCCTCACCCACTTGTTATCGGGATTTTTATATCCCTCATTTCAGTCCTTTCACAAAAATTTAAAAAAATTGCCGTCTGGTGGCTGTGTATTTTTTCCTTTTTCTTCATGGGATTTTTTTTGACTTCGATCCATATCCCGATCCTAAAGTCGTTCCAATGGCAAAGACTCTTTGCGGTTACCTCCTTTTTCATCATCTGTGTGTTGGCAGCCTATGGATGGGAATATGCGATTCACGTGATTCAAAATCGAAAGAAAAAATTATTCTATTTCGTCGCAATTGCCACAGGATGGCTCATTTTGACTTTTGATATGTGGAAAATCAATTGGATGAATATCACTCAGAGAGATTTTAATTTGATTTTCTATCTTGGTGGGCTAGGAATTTCAATTCTATTCATTATATCCCCGTTAACCACCAAGCTGCATCAGTGGATCAGTTGCCACGCACAGAGTTTCATGTTGATCTGCATGGCCACCCTACTGTTATTTATTAAAATTGAATATTTTTCGGTCCATGAACACCCACGTTTTTCTGATTTCTTTTTGCAGTTCCCTCTAAGTGAGCTCAAAAAAGCAACAAATCAGGATACCCCCTTTAGAGCCATTTATTATACTGAATGGAATGAGTTTCCCAATTCACTTCTGACGTATCACAATGGTCAAACCCCTGGCGACTATCAAAGCATGTATCCGCTTCGGTATAAAAAAGTTTGGCTCAAGGGCTTTATTGATCTCCCCAATGAATATTGCA
>CAZDSE010000297.1:0-2706 GCA_964507905.1 uncultured bacterium
GAATATTCGAGGTGGATCTGAAAAAATCACCATCGCAGATTCCGGATTGGATCGAGGGAATGAAGTGGGATTGCATCCCGATCTCTCTGGGCGGGTGGTGAGTACTTATGGTATCGGACGTCCGGAGTCTGGACGATGGGATGATCCTTTGGGACATGGAACACATGTGGCGGGACTCGTGGCCGGAAATGGAGCTGCCTCGCATGGAGAGGTTCGAGGGGTGGCCTATGAAGCAAGTCTCATCATTCAGTCCTTATTTCGTTGGGTCTTAAATCAAGGTCATGTCGACAAAGGAATTGCGTTGACATCCATGGTCAGTGATTTATTCGAACAGCCGTATGCCGAATGAGCAAGGGTTCATACCAATAGCTGGCAGTATTATACAGAAACCGGTGAATATGATACACAGTCAACTCTACTCGATGAATTTGTGTGGAATAATCCTGATTTTGTGGTGCTCTTTGCGGCTGGAAATAGTGGCATGGATTTGAATGGAGATGGGGTGATCGATGAAGGTGCGATATCTGTTCCGGCCACTGCAAAAAACTGTATTACTGTCGGAGCTTCTGAAAATTTGGTCTTAAGACAAGGCATACAAAGAACCTGGGGAGTTTTTGGAATGGATCCCACCAGTGGCAAAAGTATTTGGGGTGCATTACCCATGAGAGATGATTTTCTCTCAGACAATTCAAGAGGTGTCGCCGCATTTAGCAGTCGTGGTCCAACGGCAGATGGAAGAATTAAACCCGATGTCATTGCCCCTGGGACCAATAATCTTTCTTTGAGATCCAGGGCACCAGAAGTTTCTGCGAACGATTCATGGGGAGTTTTCGATGAAGATTATGTGTTTATGGGCGGGACCAGTATGGCCACTCCCTTAGTGGCAGGTGCAGCCGCGTTGGTCCGAGAATACTATAAAGTGAAGGAGAATCGTTTATTTGTCAGTAGCGCGCTCGTAAAGGCAACTTTGATTAATGGGGCTATAGATTTATATCCAGGCCAATTCCAAAACTTTAATGAAATTCCAACCCAACGCCCCAATATGCATGAAGGATTTGGTCGAGTCGATTTGGAATATGCACTGATTCCATCTTTGCCCAGAGTGAGACGATCCATTGATGATACTCAGGGAATAAAAGAACGAGAAGAGAGAGTTTATACATTAAAAGTAACAGATGAAAATGAACCGCTCCGAATTACGATGGTCTATACAGATATGCCAGCGAGTCCGGCCGTTCAACGTGCGTTGGTCAATGATTTGGATGTGGTATTACAGGCGCCGGATGGAAAGAAACTTTATCCCAATGGTCTTTTTCATAGAGATGATGTGAATAACGTTGAAAATATTGATCTTCAGCACCCCAAAAAGGGTAACTATGTGGTGCGCATTACGGCCCCTTCTGTTCCACAGGGACTGGGTGTAGAAGATCGACAACCGTTTTCAGTTGTGATGTCAGGAGGGTTTGAGCTTTAAAGAGTGATTTAAGTTAATGTAGTTTTTTCTCCACAAGGAGGGAAAAAATGGCGAAGACATCCTTCGTTGGTGTAGTACTCACAGTCGTTTTAATGGCAGTAAACGGCAGTACCAAAAATACAACGGAGGAAAATAACTTTCAAATCCTCTTTAAAGGTAAGACCATTGATACCTCGAAAGAATCTCCAAAGGCCCACTTAAATGGGATCAAACTTTCTGGAAAAAAAATATACCTCATTGTTCAGTTCAAAGATGCAGTTGAAGAGTCTTCCAAACGAGATATTCAAAAATTGGGTGGCGAAATCTTAAATTACATTCCCAATCATGCATTTGTGATTCGAATTTCTGAAAACAGATATAATCTCTTATGGAACATAAAATCGATCCAGTGGATTGGGGATTATGAACCAGAACTAAAGATTGATCCTATCTTGCTTGAAAATGATGCTGTCAATGACGAGCAACCGATTGAACTCAATGTGAAGTTGTTTAAAGGGGAAGACCATAAGAAATTCACTGAGTGGGTTCAAAATCAGAATGGGACTGTACAATATGCGAAAAAAAATCTGATTAAGGTCATCGTTACAAGAAAACTGATTCAAACCATTTCGACGATTGAAGGCGTAGAATGGATTGAAGAAGCCAAAAAACCAAAGCTCTTAAATTATGACTCGGGAAGTTATGGATTTGGTGTTTTAGATGAAACACCGATAGATCCTCCAAAAGATCCATATGAAACTCTGACCGGATATGAAACGGGAGTGAAACTTTTAAATCCAGATGCGGAGTATCAATGAGGTCTTCACGGCGAAGGTCAAGAGGTTGGAGGGGGGGATACCGGACTCGATGTGGGAGCCGAAGGGGCCATGAGTTCGGATTTTTCAGGAAAAGTGGTGAAGGCGTATGCACTTGGATTATTCACGAGTACCTGGGCGGATCAAATGGGGCATGGGACCCATGTCATGGGGCTCATACTGGGAAGTGGAACTTATTCGAAAGGATTATTGCATGGTGTGGCCCATGGATCGAAGGCCGTTGTTCAGAGTCTGGCCAGTGAATGGGGTGGATTAAGTGTTCCCCCAGATCTTTCTGATTTATTTCAACCGGCTTATGACGATGGTGCACGAATTCATTCGGACAGTTGGGGACATGCGGCGTTTGGATATGATCAAACGGCCCGAACCTTGGATGAATTCATGTGGGAAACGCCAGAGATGTTGGTCGTGGTCGCT
>CAZDSE010000298.1:0-2705 GCA_964507905.1 uncultured bacterium
GATGAAACCAAAAATGAAGAACCCTTATCGCCCAAAGAAGCTCAAAAATATGACTACCAACTCCAAGAAGGACTTTCTTATTTAAAATCCTACTCCATTTTCCACGACATCTACACTCCCCAATCTCAAACCGAGCCCAAGAAAGAAGCCGCCGCAGGGGATTAAACTTTCTTTATTTAATTTGTCTATTTTTAGAAATCAATGCTATGACCTCAAAATATGAAGGAGTTTGTCCAGATTCCATCGCAAAAATCTGTTATTCAATTTTATGATAATGTCTATGAAACATCCGGACTTAAAGATCCGTCCCGATTATATGAGTGGATTCTAAAAATCCTAAATCCCACACCTAGAAAAAAAATTTTAGATATCGCATGTGGGGAGGGGAATCTTTTGTGCTGTGCAGAAAAGGCAGGATTGATTCCGGTGGGCGTGGATCTTTCTCGCAGTGCTCTAAAACATATTCAGAAAAAAAGTCCTCGGTCATCTGTGTGGAATTCTGATGGAGAAGAGTTGCCGTTTAAAAAGCATTCGTTTGATTATGTGACGAGTCTGGGAAGTCTTGAGCACTATCGAAATATGGAAAATGGGCTAGATGAAATGCGCCGTGTCTTAAAACAAGATGGATTGGCCTGTATTATGGTGCCAAATAAATTTTGGTTGGGAGATGTTTTGGAGGTCATGCGATTTGGAGAGTGTTCCTCAGGATTCCAAATTATTGAAAGACACGGAACCAAGTTGGAATGGAAAAAGCTGATTGAATCCAGAGGATTAAAAGACGAAAAAATATATCGATACAACAAACCGTATCCATTGTGGGTGGCTTCAAGTTGGAAAATAAAGTCCATTCGAAAATTTATCTGGAGACGATTTTTTAATTTTATTTGTCCATTTAATTTATCATTGGAATTTGTGTATTTATGCCGACCTCAAAATTGATTCAGTAGTTGCTCAAGAAACTGCACAAAAATAACCATCGCTTGTGTTCCATTTATTTGGAGCACTTTGTGGTCCGAGGGGATTGAGAATGTGACAAACTACTGCTATATGAAGACAGATACAAAGGAGGTCAGTATGAAATCGTTGACTCTCATTATTTCAGTGGTTTATTTTTTAACTGGGATTCCTGTCGCTTTCTGTGGAGAAGACAGGATTGATCCACATGTCAAGTTGGCTGAACTCATTAAAAACCAGGGACTGTTTTATCAGCTCAAGGCTGAGAGAGAAGGATATGAGCAAGTTAAAGCTGAGTTGATAGAAAAAATGAATCGAAATATTGAAAAGCTTTGTGCCACATCGAAAAGTCAGATTGGTCTCATTTCTGAAGCTCAGGCGAGCGAACTGATTTATAAATTACAGGAGATCCCCGTCAATCTTTCAGAGACGTTAACGATGATCCTCAATAATCGAAGTTTTTCTTCCATTGAAAAAGTTAAAAAAATTCATACACTGGTTCTTGAGGATAAATTTTCAGGATTTAAAAATGAAATTTTAGAAAAAATCGACAGACAGGGAGTTGAAAAAACATTTAACGACATTGCTGATGGAGTGCGTGATTACCATGGCGGCAGTAGATACTACTTTGGAAAAAATGATGCGATGGCTTTGGCAGGTGCGGGGGCGGCCATACTTCTCGTCGCCCAAACGGCCCTTATGGGAATTATCGCCTATTCTCTCATTTCTGGCGAAGAATTGATTTCTGGTTTTTCGCTTCTAGATGCCAGTCTAAGTCTCGTGGGAGTCTTTATTATTCTTTCTTTAGTAGCGTATAGTACCGGCGCGTTAAAGTGAAGATTTATTTTTCACTGATTTTATCAGGTATTATATTTTTAACACAGACATGGTCTGTAAGCCTTATGGCCCAACCTCATGGTGAGGAAATTTCAAATAAAGATATTCGACTACAGATAGCTTTAATAATGGAACAAGAGGGAGTAAAGCTCCAGGCCATCCAAGAAAAAGAAGGGATAGAGGTTGCTCATCATTTTTTCAATAAGACTGTAGAAGAGAATTTTAAGACACTCTCTTCAAGTACAGCCTCTTTAATTGAAATGATGAGCGAAGAAGAAGCAAGTACGAACATAGAAATGGTTAAAAAATATTTCACCAATTCAGATGAAAAAATAGCGAGCATTCTTTATGATTCAGGTTTGTCCAATAAACAAAAGATGAGTTTTCTCCAAAACAACCAGTCTTACTCTAAGTTTGAAATAGCAATTCAAGAGATTCAAGGCAGAGCTGAAATTGTTGGCTATGAAAAATTATTTAAAGAAATTTCAGATCAATTTCGAAGTCGATATGTTTATGTTGGCGATCCATATGGGGCGCTGGGAGATCCTGTCGATCTTACTGATGAGCTTGGAGTCATTGCAATTGTTGCTCTTGTCACTGCTGGTGTGCTGATATTTGGTTCTCCTTCAAGTGTTTCGGTTCTGAAAATACTTTTAATTTGTTTTGTTCTGAGACAGATTGAATTGCATACTTAAGACACAATTAATATTACTGTATCAGTAAAGACTCCCAAAAAAAAATCGGTATTGACTTCACACGCGATCCATCGATTTCAGTTTTCGCTCCATAAAGCGCTAAATATGAAATCATTATATCTCTAAATTTTTAGATATCCAGACTATTTTCTAAAATATACCAAACTTGCTGCCACTGTACCCAGTGGAAGAATAAAAAAGTTGAGAAGTGGTACGACC
>CAZDSE010000299.1:0-2252 GCA_964507905.1 uncultured bacterium
TATAGCCATTGGCGTCAGATATGACTCCAGATACGCCCAGCGCACAAAAGGATTGGGCAAAGATAGGACCATGAGCCATCAACGCTAAAATGACGATGACAGTGAATCTTATAACATAGAGTTTGTATTTCATGATGACCTTCTATTCTATAAATAAAGCAATTACCGTGCCAGATTCAGTGTGAAATTGTGACAAAAAGTGTCACTCATTTAGGGGCTGTCTGAATTTGGTGAAACATAGAAATTTATTCAGATACTTAAGTTGCCAAATCCGAATGGAACTTAAAATATTATTCATGATCTACTTTTTTAAAGTAGTAGCATTTATGTAAGATTTCCCCCTTCTTTCTTTTCTTCAAATAGCTAGGACCATTCTTAGCCAGGAAGGTTTCCGCGAAAAGATAAGTGTTGTTTTTGCGTACACGAATGCCCACCACTGCCGTACGAGGAAATTTCTTTTCATCATATATATTCACTAGAGATCCTTCTTCAGGGATAGCATAACTTAGAAAGTTCATGTAGTCGGTGATCTGTGTGGTTATATCGTATAGAACTCGTGGTTCCATATCATCATAAATAGCTTCGTTAATATCTTCGTTGTAGAAGAATTCGCTTTGTATAAAGTCTGCCATTTTGTGTTTATTTACTTTCCAGATGTGTCCACTATGTCCGGTTCTAATTCCAATGAGAAGTGATCCAAGGGGTTTATCAGGATTCTCTTCCGTATAGCAACGCCCGGATCTCCAACCAATGATATCTTCTTCGGAGGGCAATGTACCCATATTGAAATTTTCACCCACTTGCTCATAATGCGTAGACAGTTTCTCCTCAAATAAAGGTCCGTGACTACTCCCCGAAAAACTTATCGAGGCATAGAATAAAATAAATCCGATTATAAACAGTTTCATGGAAATCATAAAGTACCTCCTGATTCATTACATATATGAGTAATATGCAAATTCAGTGCCAAAAAAGATAAATTTTTCAATATATTGAAATTGTTTGGATTTTTGAATCCTATAAATTTTTAAAAAACAAGATGTGTTCAAATAGTGACAAACTTTGGCTCTACTTTCTTTATACTCGCCAAATTCCGGAAAAATCCACTGATTATAATTCCCCCAATAGTTTTAACTTATCTTTGACGTCCTTTAGAATAATTTGAGAGATGGTCATTTAATTCGCTCGATGTCTCAGTTAGAATTTGGGCTTTGGTCGTCTTCGATGCCTTCGCATATTCTGCACGTAAATTGTCTCGATGCGTGCGCTCTTTCAGAAGATAGAGGCCCCTTCTAATAACCTCTACATTGCTTTTAACCTTTAGTTGTTTTTTGAGTTCGCTGACCAACTTAAGCTCAGACAGAGGGAGAGTAATACTTGATTTCTTGGTATTATGTTTCATCCTTTAATAATATCTTATATTCTCAAATGGGCCAAGAATGATTTAGAGAATCCCTACACTTCCTGAAAACAATACGGATCGAAGACTCGGAGTTTTTCTGCGTAAGATTCGGGATAGAGATACCAGAGTGTGGCAGATAGGGTGCTGAGCAGCGAATTTCCATCTTGGGGTGTAAAGCAAAAGCCCAAAACTTCTTTTCCGTTGTTGACGACTTCCAACGTGGGTAGACAAACAACCGTTTGGGAGAGAATTCTTCCATAGTATCCGTGATCTCGTCCAAATGAGAAAATTTTCCCAGATGAAAATTTTTGCGTGACGGCCACAGCCGGATTTTCGACCAAACGTTGGATGATTTCTTCTTTGGTGACAGATTGTTTGAGTCTCAAATTAAACCAAAGAGAATGCATGTATTGGGTATTAATTTTTATGACCGAAGAATACAAATTCAAATCATAGCCCAATGTTTTTAATAGATGATACGCATCTCTGGCATGATGGGTCCCAAATTTGGGATCGGAATGTTTGCTGGCCTGAGGGGCGGCAATAAAATCTTGTTGGCCAATGTCATTGGCGCGTCTCATGAGGACAAAACGACCTTCATCTAGGTTTGTCAGTTGACCAGCGCTATTACTTCCCAATGATTTTAAAATGATTCCCAAATTATGGGTATTGCAGCTCACCACTTGAATGAACTGATCGGTGTTTCGGTCTAATGTTTTGTCATTAATCCCCTTGGCATACATTTTTCCAAATCCAAATTCAGATCCTTGGGCAATAAATCCAAGTGTATTGTGCTTAAATTTTTCGTAATATTTTTGTTTATTTTCATGACCCACCCCTTTGGGTGTGC
>CAZDSE010000299.1:2262-2700 GCA_964507905.1 uncultured bacterium
TTCGAAAGCTGCTTTTTGATCGGAGCTGCATACGAATTTTGCGCCCCGTTCAATCAAGCTATTGATTTTGGGGCGGTCGTCAACCAGGGGAGTTTTTTTGTGGAAGGTGACTTCGTCAATGCCAAGTTTGTCTTTAAAATCGGACAAAAATCCAATCAGCGGTTCACCGATGGTTCCCGTCCCCACGATATGAACAATTTTGGATTGACTCATTGCGTAAAAAACTATGCGATTCAAAAAAAAATGTCAATCTTCAGTTCCAGTTAATTTGAAATATCGGTCCTGGGCCTGCCGTTTTTCAAGCCGGGTGACTTGCCCGTTGTTTTTAAAATCTTTGAGATTCAAGCACCCATGAACTTTTTTAACGAACATGTCATATACTTCGTCCGCCAAGTCTTTCATTAAAAATGAATAAGTTTTCTCAGGGATTAAGACCTG
>CAZDSE010000300.1:0-2690 GCA_964507905.1 uncultured bacterium
AAGAGCCACCGTCGGATTTTCTTTTTTTTCGACTATCTTTGCATAGAGTTGCCCCATGAGTGCAAACTGAACCAAATGAGAACTGCGACAGTCCACATTGGCCCCCAAGTCCAACATCACACAAGATCCCCGAAGTGTCGGAATACATCCAGCAATCGCAGGCCTTTCAATTCCCGGAAGTCTTTTTAACACGAGCAGCGACTGAGCCATAAATGCCCCGGTATGACCGGCGCTCACCACTGCCGCCACTTTTCCATCTTTTAGAAGATCAATCGCCACACGCATGGACGTATTGCGATTTGCACGGATGGAATCCGTCGCCTTTTCATGCATGTCCACGTTATCGGGCGCATGAACAATCTCTAATAGTTCAGTGGTAAAGCGAGATTTGTGAAGCTCTTTTTGGATTTTGCTCTGATCCCCAACCAAAACAACCTGAAGACCATGAAGTCTGGCTGCGAGAAGTGCACCTTCCACATTGACACGGGGAGCATAATCCCCCCCCATGGCATCAAGGGCTATTTTCATAATCCAGCGGTACGAATGATCTCTTTGCCTTTATAAAAACCACAACTTTCACACACGCGATGTGGCATCATAGAGGCTTTACATTGAGGACAAGAAATATATTGAGGAGCAGTCAATTTTTGTTGAGCTCTTCTTTGTCTTCTTTTTCTCAAAGATCTCTTTTTCTTTGGAACTGCCATATGATTTAGTTACTCCTTTCGCTGTTTCTTTGTTCTATTTACCTTAAAATCCTTTAAAACTTCAAATGGAGATTGCGTCTCTTCATTTTTACACTTGCATTCTTGAATATTTAAATTTTTCCCACATTGGGGACACATCCCCCTACACTTTTCAGAGCAGAGAGGCTGAATGGGAACCCAGAGCAACAGTTGTTCTTTGATCACCTCTCCCAGATTAATCTCATCCCCTTTAAAGTAGCTGATATCCAATTCTGCCTTGGCCATATCATCCTTCGCCTTGGCAGGCTCATCCCCATGCGTAAATACAGGTGAAAAAAATTCGTCTATTGGATACGACGCGTCTTCGGCGCATCTGGAACAGGTCAGCACAAACGTTGTTTTCAAATGCCCCTGAAAAAATAAATCGTCTTTATCTTTTTGGACAGTCAGATGCAATGACAACGGCGATTTAAACTTAATCTGTGCGCGTCCAAATGCATCCTTTAACCAAACATCATTTTGAGTCAAAGAAAGAGACAGTGGCTCCCTTAAATCGGTTAGCTTTACCTTCATAGGAAAGGCAATAAAATACTGAAATAGAAGGAGTTTGTCAATGTGACGTCATTTTGATAAACTCACCGTTCATGTCAGGGATTAAACATTCACTGGTCATCATTCCTCATGGAAAAGACGACTTAAGTTTTTCAATCACACGTGAGCTTCTTAAGAAGATCCAAGTCCCAAAATCAGTCATACTTTTATGCCCCAATCATTCAGAGCTTGGCCCAAAATTTTCGATAAAATCAAACGGACAATGGCTCATTGAAACTGGGGCAATGCCAGTTGAAACAAATCTGGCAAAAAAGATTCAAGATTACTGCCCCTGGTTTCGGGAGGACGAAACCGCACTCATTGAAGACGAATGTCTCGACAAATTGGCAATGAACATTTTACAGCATTCACCTCAGTGTAAAATTGTGCCCATCTTGTTTCAGCATACAACATTTGAACGGTGCCAACTCATCGCAAGAGGCTTGACCAATGCCATCGGTCAGTTTGCTGAACCTATTCTGACCATTGCCACTGCACATTTGAGTGAATTTGAAGATATTCAGCTCATAAAAGAACAAGACAAGTCCCTATTGGATTTTATTCAGGATTTTAAGGCGATGGAATTTTATGAAGCGATTGAAAAAAATCGCCAATCATCTTGCGGAGCAATTCCAGTGACGATCCTTATTTCCATGGCACAGGAACTTGGCTTAAAAAAAGCCGATCTCAAAAAATATCAAATCCATTCCTATTCCAATAAACCATTTGCAACCAGCCACACCTGTTTCCATATTACATAATCCCTATTGCGTTTGGTCCGGTTCTATCTTATTGGCATAACTTAACCACGGAAGGGGGACCGATATGAAACAAAACATTTTCTTAGACTTAATCAGTGTGATCGTTCTGATACCGATTTTTAATCTGGAAACCTTGGCCCAAACATTGGAAGAGAGATCCAGCCGAGAACGATTTACAGTTATTGAAGAAAAACTCACCCAATTCGATGAGCGACTCAAAGCCCAAGAGTTTAAATCAAATGCGATCGTCGAAACCATTCAACAATCCGAAAGACCCCACTGGTATTGTGCCGCTTGGTGTATAGAATATTATTCATCGAAATTAGAGGTTAACGAATTCAAAAAATATATCTTTGCCAAGGGAACAGAAATCGAGGCTGTTTTTACTGAAATGGTCAATCAATGTGCGATTAGCCAATCCTCATATCGCACCAAAATACCAAGCATTGGCAATGGCATCTTTGCCACCCCTGCAAATTCGTGCGTAAAATATTAAATGGTACCAGGTACCATGCGCGGAATTTAAGCATCTTTCATCATTTTTTTAAAAAAAGTTGAATTTTTTAAATCAACAAGAGATCCTTTTAAATATTTATGAATAATGCTGGCCACCAAAGTTTGATACGGAATCCCTTCTTCTTCTGCTTGTTCT
>CAZDSE010000301.1:0-210 GCA_964507905.1 uncultured bacterium
TTCCTGAACGGCGGTATTAACGGCTGCTTCCAATGGCATCTGCTTCATTCTCTCCCACGCAGATTCCGATAACTGACCACTCATCGTTTTTAATTCTCTCGGTGATAGTGCAGTCAAATCTACTTTTCGATTTTTCGGAGCAATGACAGAGGCGGATGTGGGATCCATTCGTTTTAAATCTCTTTCATACGCATCCAATGAAAAATCTTG
>CAZDSE010000301.1:220-2680 GCA_964507905.1 uncultured bacterium
TTCGAATGAGCTCTCTGGCAGGCTCTGATCCCCCTTTTTCTAAAATCTCTCGTCGATACCGAAGTCCCTCTCGGGCCCGATCCCCCTTTCCTTTTTTTCTGGCCGTTTCGACAAAGAGTTTGGCGATGGCCTTTGAAATAAAATATAGCGAATGATGCCCCTCATACATGGGATCCATGAGATAAGCAAAACTCGCCGGAAAATTTCTTCCAACACCGTCAGGATCACCATAAAATTCTTGGTGAACTTCTTCATAGACCGCTTGAACATCCACATCGGCTCCTCGCGTATGTAGCTCAAAATCAAGTTTCGAGAAAAATAATTCTCTCATTTCATCTGAATATCGCTGAAGTCTCTCGGCTTCTAATAAGGTCCACCGGAGTTGGGCCGGCATGGGCTCTGCTGTTTTATAATGCCTGGATGTTTTTTGCAGTCCCTCATCATCCATTAAAATAAATTCATTAAATTGCGATGGCACTTCTGAAAAATCAGGCTCAGTCAAAAATCCTGAAAAAGATGCGTATTCTGTCTTGGCAGGACACAATTCTTGTAAATTATGTCCCAATTCATGCTCTACGGTTCTCTTCTCATCAACATTAATGAGAGAAAGACCTCCATCAGTGGGTTCCGGTAAATTGAGCACCATTCCGGTCATTGGTCTCACAAAATCTCCGTTGGGCAATCTTCTTCCTTTTATAACTTCAGGCGCACTGGCATCTGGAAATTTTCCCTCTCTCGCATAGGGATCTATAAAAAATATGCCTCGAGATGCATAGGTGTCACGATCAAACATCGCATAATATGTTACCGTCGGATGCCACCCAACGACATCCTTAAGTCTTACAATTTCCACCTGATTTCTATCAGAAAATTCTTTAAATACTCCATCGATAACAGCGTCCAACGGAAAATATTCTCTGACTTGTTCCAGATCTATTTTAAATACAGTTTCATACATCCGGTCTATATAATAAAGCTCATCCCACGGCTGAACCCGAAGCGCTCTGGAATAATTTCCATTTTTTAATGTGGAAAGACGAGATTGCTCTTGATCAAACCCCGCTTGAAGAATAGCTCTCCCCTGTTTAAGCACTCGCCCAATATTCTGACTTCCTTCAATCAAATTTCCACGCGTTTTATAGTCCACCCAATTTTCATATCCCAATAAAGTCGCTATTTGATGTTTCACGGCCAAACCTCTTTGCAGGATTGGAATATTTGAAACCGCCCGATTGCATCTCGCCTCATACAATCGTTTTCTGGCCGCCTCTGATTTGGACTTGGACATAAACTGAACATAATCATTCCATTTTACACTGATGGGATAGCATCCAGCAGAAGACTTGGATCTTGCTTGTACTGCTGCTTTATATTTGGGCTCCAAGCCATCCAGTTCTTCTTCTGAAACAAAGACCACATCACTATTTTTATTTAAGTTAAATGCAAATTTGAGTCGAAGTTCAATGAGCTCAAACTGCAAGGACCGCATGAGCGCTCGTTCTTCAGCTAAGAGAGTATCGCCATTGGTTTTGATCACCATTTTTTCAAACTTAAGTCTCCACACTTGAATGAGCCGCTGATCTTGAGGACGAATAGATTTGGGGGTATTTTTAAATGCCTCAAATACCCCCGGATCCAGCATCATCTCAATTTTAAATTTACGAATGATCTGATCTGCATCAAACGCTTCTTGCGCCAACACCGGATCGGTCAGCACATCTTTGAGAAGAGAAATATGAAGGTGGTAATCATTGAGCGCGGCCATTGTTTCTTCCAATGGAAAAATTGTGTTTTGAGTGACATCACGCAATCGCTCGTGGGCTTCTGTGATCGCCCGATCGGCCAATTCTTTAATTTCTCCTGGCTTAAAACGAAATGGAATCGGTTCGATTTGTGCCGCACCAATACCCGCATAAAAAAGGCACCCCAAAACCAACACAAATCGCATCATAAAGAATTGGAGAATGTATAGCATAGTCAAAGATCTGAGCCAAGGACCTCCTGGCATCAGATGCTGAGCAAATAACGTGCCAAAAAATTCACTGAGAATCATTCCAGAAATTGCTCCCAAGAATTATCCATTTATGCTCAGCATCTAGACATTGTTGAAATAATTACAATTCGGTTGATTTAATGTGGTGAGACCGGTGATACCGTTATACCCGTTATACCATTGATAAATAACGATACACCGCCCAGAAGTGAGAAAAGCTCCCGGCCATTATAAAAAGATGCCAAAGCTCATGAAAACCAAATACCTTTGGAAAAAAATTGGGCCATTTTAAGGCATAAAAAATAGCCCCAATCGTATACATCAGTCCGCCCAACGCCAGCCAGAAAATGGCGCCAGTGGGCAACATCTTTGCCAGAGGAAAAATAAAAAAAATACATACCCACCCCATCCCCATATACAATCCCACAGAAATCCATCGTGGGGCATGAAGCCAAAAAATTTTATTA
>CAZDSE010000302.1:0-2670 GCA_964507905.1 uncultured bacterium
GATTTTCTTTTTTTTTTTTTAAGATATCACTGAGATCAAAATCTCTTTTAAGAGGATAAAGATGTTCAAAAATATCCCGGATGAGCATAAAATCCGCCTCTTCATCTAACGTCCATCGTTCCTGTGATAGATCCGTGGAATGGATTACATTGCCGACATTAAATTGACCAGACTGGACCATAACCGGGGTCACATGTTCCCGATCCGATAGTTTTTTGGCCACTTGCCAACTTTTTTCCAATGCATCAAATGAAAAGACTTCAGTGTCTTGGCCATCAGGATAGGTGGGAGGACATGAATTGGACACGTAGTCAAAAGAATTGAACTGAAAATATTGGATGACTTTGTCGACCACCTTTGGATCAATGAGAGGGCTATCCCCCGTCACTCGGATGATGGTCGAAGCACCATAAAGCCGTGCAGACTGATAATAACGATCCAAAACATCATTCTCACTTCCTCGATAAGCATCAAATCCCAATTCTGTTACATATTTACAAAGCGCATCATTGCTTGAATCACTGGAAGTCGCCAAAATAATTTTATCGATTTTTTGAGAATGCGACAACCGCTCCAATAAATGGCCAATGAGAGGTTTTCCCAAAACCCTCTTCATTACTTTTCCCGGAAGTCTGCGTGATTTCATTCTGGCTTGAACAATCGCCAGAATCATAGCTGTTTCCACTGCCTAGGATCTGTTAAAAATCGATTTGAGATATGGTGAACCCCAAAATCATATCTCAAAGATTGAAACTCCTTAAATCGGTTCAATACTTGAATATTATTCATCAGCTCTTGAGGCTCGCTAATCCCAATTAACGTCGATGCCATCCCATCTTGATTTAATCCATACAAAAGAGCCAATTCATTCACAGAAAAGCCCAAATTTTCTGACGCGCTCTTAAATTTTCCTTTAAGGGGCAAAATATCCTTAATCTCTTCTGGAATATCCTCATCGTTTGCAGTAATCACCCCTTTTAAGAATATCGACCTCCCAACTGCAAACATTCCTTTTTCTTTAAGGCGATAAGTTGTCTCTGAAAATCGCTGATCAAATACATTTAATGGCAAAAGTACAAATTTAACCGAATCATGATGATTCTGAATAATATTTTGTAACTCAGGGACCTCATAGACAGAAACCCCAAAAAAATCCATTATCTGTTTTTCTTTTAAAGTTCGAATTTTTTCCCAAAAGAAATCATTATTTAATACGAAATCACTGGTTTGATGCAGCAACAACAAAGACACACGCTTTACATTTAATAGTTTTAAAGATGTTTCGATGGATTCATCCATATGATTCCACAATGTTTCTTTTTTTTGTGCAATTTCTTGAGTGATAGGTTTTAATTTGGTGGCCAAGACAAAATGATGGTTGGGATGTCGTTGAATAAAATTCCCTATTTTTTGTTCGCTTTCTCCATAGGCCCTGGCGGTATCCAAAAAATTAATCCCATGGTCTTCACAAAATGATAAGATGGCATCGACTTCGGACTGAGTTCTGCAGCGATCAAATCCGTAATTGACTCCAAATTGTAATGTACCCAAGCCAATTTTTGAAATTTTTAATCCATTGGGCAAAGTCGAATACAACATGGTCCTATGTTAACCTCCTAAAATCGGAATGACATATGGGACCTTCTAACTGTGAAGCCAAACTCCCATTTTTAAGATGCTCTGAAATGGATTCAAAAATATCATTCGCCGCATCTAAATAAGATTGAATGATGTTAGAATTATGAGCAAAGGACACATTAATGAGAGGGGCTGCTAAAAATCCTTTTTTGAGCATTTCTTGGATAAAAACTGTTTTAACCAATAAAGGATTTTCTTCTTTAATTATCAAAACGGGAGCAGATGGAAGACCTACAACAGAAATATTCAATCGAGTTTTATTAAAAATATTTGTCAAATTTTTTGAAATAAATCCCCCCATCTCAACGAGGTAATCAGCCACTTTGTGCTTCTCATATTGTCGGATCACTTCCAATGCTGCAACATATCCAATTTTCTCTGTCCAATAGGTACTGCTGATAAAACTTTCTTGTGCATGTTCCATGATCTCTTTTTTTCCCAACACGGCTGAGATGGGATAACCATTACCCATGGCTTTTCCAACAACAACCATATCGGGTTTTATCCCATATAAAATATGCATGCCCCCCGGTCTCAATTTAAATCCTGAGGTGACTTCATCAAAAATAAGGACGGCTCCAATTTCTTTAGAAACCGACCGAACATATTTTAGAAATTCTAAGTCTATGGGCATGTGACGTTGGACTTCCATAATGATGACACCCAAATGAGAACGATGCATTTTTACAATTTGATCAAATTCTTCTCTTTTCCCATAACCAAAGGGAAATGATGTGTCGGCCAAAGACCTTGGAATCCCATTGGGTGCCAAGCCAGGCAATAACTGCTGATCTAAATTTTTTGAATTGCCCAGATTGCTGGATATATACCAGTCATGCCACCCATGATACCCGCAGAATGCCACCCCATCCTTACCTGCCGCAGCTCGCGCAATGCGAATGGCCACAGCACATGCCTCTCCTCCCATTCGAGCAAAACGAACCATTTCAGCCCAAGGATGAAGTTCAATCAATTTTTCTGCCAATTGAACTTCTTCCGGACAATTGAGTGTGGACATCGTGCCAAGATCAA